>JBIPLT010000047.1:0-14807 GCA_044368255.1 Flavobacteriales bacterium | reverse complement strand
TAACTCCGGCACCACAATTAACTCCACCAAATTGAGATAAATTACAATTAGCTAGACATCCACAACCGGCACCAGAAACAGCAATCGATCCTGTAGGTGAAGTAAGAATGGGATCATCAGTAATATTAAAAAGACAAGAAAGATCATTCCATGATTGTCCTGTTGTAAAGGTCCAATTTGCATTAGATAAAAGCAGTGAAGTTAAAGCTGCCTTAGTTCCTGAAAAACCAGCATTACAATTGTAATGCCATTGGTCTTGGGATGATGCCATCACAATAGCAGAAGTAGCTAAACTCAAGTTATCTGGCAAAGCTGTATTATTTTTAGTTGCACATGTTGCGTTTGCAAATGCACCAGAATGTTTTAATGCGGAAACGAAGGTAGGTGCTGCATGAGTACCTTGAAGGATGAAAAGATTATCTCCTTCATCATTCAAGCCGTAATTGGTTCCAAATGTACTGGATGTTCCAAAATTAACTTTGGTTATAGACCCACCTGAACAAGTTGCAACGCCACCAGAATTATCCAAATCAATATAAAAAACACTACCTGCCATTATTGGCACATTGCAAGTAATCTGTGTAGCAAATTCATCATTGTTACATACCCATGAATCCGTACTGTTATTCCAATTATTATCTGTAATTACAAATACAGTATTACATTCTAGACTTTTTAATGTAACCAACTTTACACAATCGTTACCCGCTTCATCATCGGTACTTGTTTTGAATCCCACAAATAGAATATCACCAGGTACTAGCACAGTTTGAGAAAATAATTTTATAGGAGATATACTGCAAAGAATCAAAATCAACATTAACCTTTTCATAGCCTTTTATTTTTCACAAAAGTATTTTTTCGCTATGTCTTTAAAGGAAACAGAAAATTATGAATTGCTCAGATTTAGGTTTACTAAATACTTCGAGAATGAAGTTTAAATGAATTTAGATTACCTTATTTTGATTAACACACGCAACATGAAATTCACATTCACCTCATTTCACCAATAATTTCAACCCACTTTTATTGATTCGCTAATAATACACTAACATGACTAGAAAAGTGTTATTATAATTTTAAATTATGAAAAATATTCTGTTTTTAGTTTTACTATTTATTTCTTTTAATTGTAACTCACAAAGTGTTACTCCTTTAGTTGTTACAAATATGCCGGGAATAATCAATGAATCGAGTGGACTTGAAAAAACAGGTTCCAATTTTTTCTGGTCGCATAATGATAGCGGAGGACAACCGGAAATTTATGGATTTGATTCCAGTGGAACATTATTGAAAACAATTGATGTGACCAATGCTTCCAATTTTGATTGGGAAGAAATTGCCCAAGGAGATAATGGAGAATTTTATATTGGTGATTTTGGTAATAATAGTAATAACCGTTCTGTAGCCAATGGAAATCCACTAAGAATATATATCATTTCGGATCCTGATTTATTAGGAACCACTACAACCGCTGGAATTTTGCAATTTGAATATGAAGATAGAAATTTTTCAGCCTCAGGCAGCAATCATAATTTTGATATGGAAGGATTCTTTTATTTTAATGACTCCTTACATTTATTTACAAAAAACAGAACAAGCCCCACTAATGGATGGATTAAACATTATAAATTACCAGCATTTGCAGGCACACATCAAGCCGTTTTAGTTGACAGTTTCAATAATGGTGGAACAAGAATTACAGCGGCAGACATTAGTCCAGATAAAAAAACAGTTATCCTAATTGGAAATAATATTGTTCATCTTTTTTCTTGCTTTACGGGTTCCAAATTTTTATCCACTTCTTTCGTAAAAACATTTTCAATGCCCAACACTCAAAAAGAAGCAGTTGTTTTTGGAAATAATAAATTAGCTTACTTAACAGATGAAGGTGGAAATTTGTATCGCCTTAGTTTGTATACTCATATTGATAATGCATTAGCACTTACTGGAAGTGATGATACCATTTGTTTTGGATCCAATAACGGACAATTAACAGTTAGTTCAACAGGCGGAACATCACCCTACTCGTATTTGTGGTCAAATGGAAATACAACCTCAAACAACAATAATTTACTTCCAGGCAATTTTAGTTTAACATTAATAGACAATCATGGTTGCCAATTAGATTCGAATTTTATAGTTTATGAATCAGATGAAATCTTATTTACTTCAATTACAGATTCAACTTGTTTTAATTCTTCTATCGGTACTATTGAAATAACCGAAACCGGCACAACATCACCCTATACCTATTTATGGTCAAATGGTAATACCTCAAATTCACCTGATAATTTAGCGGATGGAAACTATGGTTTAGATATTACAGATGTGAACGGATGTGTTCTTTCTACCAATTTCGATGTTTACGCATTTGAAGAAATTACATTTTCAGCAATTATAGATTCAACATGTCCCAATCAAAATGCGGGTGGTATTTCAATTTCTATTTTCAACGGGGATGGACCTATTTCCTATTTATGGTCAACAAATGAAACCACAGCTTCTATTTCTAACCTCAACGAAAATAATTATGATTTAACCATAACGGATAATCATGGATGTTTTATCGATACACAATTTATGGTGAATGAATTTAATGTGGTAAAGCCGAATCTAACTTTAGTGAACGATGCAATTTTCGGTGACCAAAATAATTTTAACAATTGGTACTTGAATGGAAATTTAATTATTGGAGAAAATACGGATAGTCTTCATTTTGCGCAAAACGGTTTTTATCAAATGTCGTATATTGATGCAAATGGTTGTGAGGTGATTTCGGATAGTTTACAAATCACGACCACCTCTATTGTAGAAACAGATGTTTCTACTGAAATTAACATTAATCGTTATAATGAAGGATATAATTTGAAAAATAACTCATTAGGAAATACAATCATTGAAATTTATTCGCTAGATGGAAAATTATTAATGAATTTTGAGTTGGTTGCAAATGAAACAAAGCAAATTCAACTTAATTCAAGTAATATTTATTTGTTTAGAAGTTGTTTTAAGAATACTAATAAAGTTTACTCCATAATTAGATAATTCAATGCAGAAATTTTTTACTGTAATATAATTTAAAAATTCTCCATCTTCTTCTTTTTAGAGAAACATGCTCCTTTTTTATCGGATCCAATTCAATTGTTAAAAACGAAGCGCAATTTTTCAAACTAAAAGAAATCATTTTTGATTCATAAATGGCATGCCTTATTTCGAGAAGAATACTATCCGTTTTCAAAAAATCAGGGATAGTAAGAAAAAAATTACCATTAGATTTTACTGAAGCTTTACTAACAGAACTCCAAATATGTATAGAAGCTCCAAAAATAACTGTTTTGTCTTTTGAGTTAATCACAGTGCCTAAAATATAATTGGAATTATCTGTCTTATTCGACTTTTCCTTTGGGTATTCTTCTTGCAGACTCTTGTTTATTTCACTCATGGTTAATGTTTTTATGTTTAATATGAAATTTAAAAGAAAAATGAAATAGGAAATTATATTGAAAACTTTCTAAGCAATTAATATAGAACTATTCATTAGCTAATTAATAATTTCGAAATTTTAGAAATGTTTTATTCAATATTTCAGTTTCTTCATAAATAGATTATTTTTGATAAAATTAATTTTTATTATTACTAAATTATCTGTGTTAATTTTTCGCTAACCGATTTATAAATCAATTTGAAACGAAAATTTTAGACAGAAATTATTCCAAAACAAATTTCACATTTGAATTTGAATTTCCAGCTTGAATATTTGCTATGTACATACCCTTAGGTAAATTTGAAATATCCATATGTAAAACCGCAACATCATTTATGTTAATTGTATAATTTACAGTGGTCACTATTTTTCCACTCATATCTAAAATATCAATTTTAACCTCTGGATTTTCGAGCGAGAACAATTGAAAAGATAGTTGTCCGAAAGTTGGATTTGGATATACGCCAATCACTTTTATTTCCTCCTCTATAATTGATAAAGTAGAAAATGCTCTTGGACAATCAGGCGCTTGAATTAGTTGTTGTAATCCATTTCTTGGTAAAGCCGCTGATGATGATGATTGCAAGAAACTCTGCTGATGATTCGCATAAAACGAAGTTGCGTAACTAAAACTACTTGATGATTGATCTATCGTATTCACATAAAACCAATCGGCCTGCGTACGAGTTTGATTAATATCAAGAAGTACAAATCCATGTTGAGATAAATCTACGTATTTCATATGAGAATTAGAAGCCTGTATAAGCGTTGACGCAACTCCTAAATTAATTCCTGGTGAAGTAACCGATGGAGTAACAAATTCTACTCCAGCTGAACCCACCATTAAACTTGCATCATAACCTGAAGTGGGTAAATCATTCGCCCATGATGAATGAATATCACCCGTTAAAACCACCACATTATTGATATTATTACTTTCAATATGATTTAATACTCTCTCTCTTTCGGCAGGATATCCGTCCCATTGATCACCGTTAACCGCTACCCCAAAAATCTTTAACGGAGCCATCATCACTTGTTGCGCTAAAACCTTCCATTGTGCATTAGAGTTCGATAATCGATTGCTTAACCAAGAAAATTGGTCGGTTCCTAACATCTGTCTACTTGGATCGGTAACTATACTACTGGTTGTTCCATCTTGAACATCGCGACCATGCAATCTAGTATCTAACATCACTAATTCAACCAAATTCCCAAATGAAATATTTCTAAATATTTGATAAGGATCTGTGGTACCCGTTTGACGAATAGGTAACCATTCAAAAAATGCTTGCTTCGCATACGATTTGCGATCTGCCCAAACTCCTTCTGTTAAATCAGTATGATTTTCTGCACCATTTTTCCAAGAATCATTTGCACTTTCATGATCATCCCAAACAACAATGAAAGGGTATTGTTGATGTAAACGCATCAAATCCTCATCAAAATGATATTGAGAATAACGTGTTCTGTAATCGGTTAATGTTGTAATTTCATTTTGTGGTAACCATGATCTTCCAACATTCGGATTGGGTGAATAGCCTCCACTTTCATATTCATAAATATAATCTCCTAAAGCGAGAACTGCATCAATATCATTTCTTTCCTTGATTACTTTATACACATTGAAAAATCCTGCTTCGTAATTGGCACAAGACACAACTGCAAATCGTAAACTATCTGCATTATTGGATGGAGTAGTTCTAGTTCTTCCTCGAATTGAATTTGCACCCAATGCAGAAAATTCATAATAATACCAAGAGTTTTCTGATAATCCTGTTGCATCCACTTTTACGGTATAATCTTTTGTCGCATCTGTTATAACACTTCCATTATTTACAATATTCAACATGGATGTATCTGTTGCGATTTTCCAACTTACAACAATAGACCCGGTAAAATTCGAATCTGGTGTTACTCTCGTCCAAATAATTACACGATCCTCCATCGGATCACCTGAAGCTACACCATGATAAAATGGCGCCATACAGGCATTCAATCTGGAAATTCTATCTTGAGCAAAAGAAAAAACAGATGAAAATAAAAAAAGAAATACAATTATTTTTTTCATTGGATTACAATTTTTTTAATTACTGAACTTTGTTTGTTGGTGATTTTAAAGAAATAAATTCCTTTTGAAAAATCCTTAACAGAAATTTGAGTTATTGAATGATCAATGGATCTTGTTGAAATGATTTTACTTGTCAAATCAAAAATTTCCAAATAAAAATATTGACCATAATAATTAGAAAATTCAATGGTTAAATAATCTGATGTTGGGTTCGGATAAATATTGGTTTCAATCGTTTCTTCAATCACACCTAAACCGAAGCAAACCTCATCATAGGTTCCACTATCAGCAGTTCCATTTCCTGTTCCCCCGTTAATATTTACTGTAGCATTCACTATAGAATTTACACATTCTGGAACAACAATTTTAATTCTCCCACCACTACCGGCACCTCCTGTACCACCATCTTCACCATCTCCTGCTGCAACGGAGTTACCGCTACAAAATCCTCCTCCACCATAATTACAAACAGCACCTATTCCTTTAAGACCACCTAAACCACCATTCCCACCACTTGCATTTAATGTTCCAGTAATTTCCGCGTATATACTGCTCTCTATATGAATTCCGCCACCTGAACCTGCACCACCGCCTGAACCTGCACCAGAACCAGCAGAAACGGTTGCTTCGCCACAATCATCGCAACCATCCGAACAACATTTATCTGAAACACCACCATCACCTCCCGATCCTCCAATCAATCCATCTGCACCATTTGCATTCAATTCTCCAGGAATAAAAAGAGAATCTGTAGCAATTAGAATAATCGCCCCTCCTCCATTACCCCCATCACCTCCAGATGAACCATTATAGTAAGATCTACCTCCGCCGCCGCCTCCACCACCTCCTGATCCTGCATCAATATCATTACCTGAAATAGTGCCATAAATTGCTCCTGGATTACCACCATTACCACCATTACCATTCACAACCGCGTATGCAGTAGAAATGGTTATTCCAGTAGCGATATAAAAATCACTACCATCACCACCAATTGAACCTATTTTTCCTAGCCCTCCATAACTTGCACCACCACCACCACCTGCACCACCACTTCCAGCAATTAATCCTGCTTCATCGTCAAAATTTTGACAAATTTGTTTCGGCCCAGAACCATTTCCACCATTCATTCCAGCTAATCCTCCACCTAATCCGTTGCCATTTACACCAGAAAATCCACCTTCAATGGTAACATGTCCCGTATTATCTTCATTACTGCAATTCGTTAAAGAAATTAAATCACCCGTTAAGCTTGAAACAACTGTTCCGCCATTTCCTCCATTACCTCCCAAATAACCGGCACCATCTGCATCAATGGTTCCATCAATAATTATTTTAGACGCATGAATTTCTAATTTGCCACAAGATGAGAGTGAATACGGCTCTACATAAACAGTTATTCCTGCTGGAATAGTAAATGTTCCAGAAATAGTATAAATACCAGACATGAACATATCTGAATTTATAGTCAGGTTTCCTGTAACGGTATTAGAATTACATTGGGAAAATCCAACTAACTGAATAGAAAATAATGAAATTAAAAATAATAGCTTTTTCATGTTTGTTTATTGTATTACAAATCGTAAATTGATTTTTTGATCATAATTGCTCAATGAAATGAGATAAATGCCAGCAGCTAATCCGTTTGTATTAATTTGCATTTTCTGGTCGTTCATTTTTATTATCGAACCTTCTTCTTGAATAAAATTTCCGATTGAATTGTATAATTCAAATTTAATTTCATCTTTAAATGGAAGTTCCGAAACAATCGAAATCATTTCACCTTCCTGTATGATAGATGGAAATAATTGCCAATTTTCTGTTTTCATCAATTCAGAAACTTCAGCTGGCAATGCACATGGCGGTGATGGAAGCATATTGATTTCAAAAGTATCTGCTACACAATTCCATGTATCATAAGCAAAAAATGTAGTGGCCAATTGAACTATTACTTGCAATGAATCATCCGTGGCATTTCCTGGGAACCAAGTGACATTTCCTGGCCAAGATGGTTTCAAATAAAGTGTATCATTCGGACATACATTAAAAACTTGTTTTCCACCTGCATTTTTTAAAATAGTAAATTGATCATAAACGGTGGTGTCGTTGGCAATAAATTTTGCATCTAATCGATTTCCTTCTATTTCTAAAATCATTGAACCAAGTGTTGTATTCGTTGCCTCATACATGATAGGATGTGGCCACCCGGAAGATGTGCCACTTAATTTTCCCGAACAACCCACAACAGCATATACAGCACCTCGATGAGCTACGTTGGTTTCTGTTTCTTTTTGATAGGGACATTCAATAGAATAATTACCACTGTTAGCATCCAAAATCATCGATGATTGTAAAGTGTTTGAATATCCATAATGACTATCTATCAATTTTGATCTTTCATAAGAATGACTATGACCATTCAAAACAAGATCAACACCGAAATTCTCAAGGATAGGTAAAATATTCTCTCGCATATCAATCAACTCTCCATCCAAAAAATTGTCATCTGAATCATGAGAACCTTTTGTATAGGGTGGATGATGCCAGTAGGCAATTACCCAAGGTTGAGTGTTGGCAGATAAATCAGATTGAAGCCAATTCGCCATTGGTCCAGTTGAGCTTCTGGATTCGTCATAAGAGTCCAATGAAACAAAATGTATATTTCCAATATTATAAGAATAATATTTTTCTGTCCCTGAAGCCAAACCACCCGCTTCACCATTGGCAGGAAGTGTGAAAATTTCGTAATAGGCGGGATCTGGCGAAAAAGGAATATTATTGTTGTAATCGTGATTCCCAGGTGCTGGCCACAAAACAGTATTTCCCAAAATCGTTTCATACATGTTTTGAAAAACGCCAGTTTGATACTCACTATCAAAACCACTTTGATAGGCATTGTCACCTAACATAATCCAACCATTTATATGCTGTGAATTATTTTCTGCAACAAATGCATCGCGTACACTTCGTTGATCATTATTTCCCATACCTGCATCACCGATTACCCAAAAACGATATTTATCTTCGGTTCCAATTATTGGGTTGGTTTTAAAATAAAAATCGTTCGACTGTGATTGCACTTGTCCGAGTGAACCAATGTTGTAAAAATATTTTGTTGCTGAATTTAACCCCTGTATCAAAACCTCATGTTCAGTCGAAAAATTTGAATTTATTTCTGTTTGATTCAAATTTCCCAACGTTGTTCCAAATTCAATTTTACTATCCGTGGCAATGTCTGTTCGCCATTTTACAACCATACTATTATCTGTTGCCATTTGTAAATATGGGCCACGTATGACATTAGCGTTAATCGAATTTGTATTGGCATCTAATTTGAAATTAAAACTGATATCTGAACTGGTATTGTCATCCTGATGAATCTCTACCGCCACCACATTGTTTCCTGCAACTAAAAATGACGAACTAATATTTGCATTATACCAATCATCTTCATTCGGCCAGGCAACCGTTCCGTCAGCTAATGTTTGATAATTGATATTGCCACTTGGCATATTTGAACGATAGACTTCATTTCCGTTGAGATATACTACTGCCCCATCATCACGTAATAATTCGAGACTCAAATAAGAATATAAAGTGGGATCAACTACATTGAAAGAATATCGGAAATAAGTGGTAATAAATACATCATTGGCACTTGTACCATAACTCACTGTTGTCGCCTCATCACCATCTCCATATCCCAACTCTGCATTTCCAGCTGACCAAGAACCATCATTAAAATTAATATTTTGCCAAATGATTCCTTGATCTGTTCCATTGTCCAAAAATTTCCAAGAATCATTTACAGGAATAAGATTAACCGTTTGGCAAAATAAATTGCCAATAAAAAAAATAAAAATAATAGAAAGAATATTTCGTTGCATGTAAAAATTTTACTTGCACAAAATTAAATCTTATTAAATGGAAGTGATTTTAGAAATCATTAAGATTAGGTTAATCCCAACGGATGAAAATGAATGTAAAGTATTCTAGAATTGGTCGACAATTAGTAATAAAATAATCTAGAATTCATTCTAAAAATAAATAGGATTCTGAATTATCTTAATAAACTGAGATGTCCAATCAAATTATGTTGTTTATTATTATTCGCTTCTTTTACATTCAGTTTCCAAACATAAACATCTTCTTTACTACTCCATCCTTTATAACTTCCATCCCAACCAGAATTACTACTTTCAGAAATGAAAATCAATTCTCCCCATCTATCAAAAATCATGAATTCATATTCTTCTGGATCATGCCCGCTGATGATTGGAATGAATATTTCATTATTACCGTCCTGATCCGGTGTAAAAGCATTCGGCACGTAAACAATGAATTCGTCTTCAATTACTATTACATGACAAACGGTGTCTATACATCCTAATGCATTTGTTGCAGATAAACATACTTCATAAGTTCTAGGAACATCATTCGCAAACAAATAAGAAGGATTTGTTTGAGTGGAATTACCCAATCCTGCAAAATCCCAATCATAAACGGTTGCACCAATCGATTCGTTGGAAAAGTTTACCAATGGATTTAGAATAGTGACATCATTGGGTGACCAACTGAATTCTGCTTGTGGAATATCATCCACACAAACCACATTATTTTGAGTCAATGAAGAAATACAGCCTTGAGAAGAAGTGTATTCTAGTGTAACATCAAAGCATCCAGCCGAATTAAAAGTATGAATCATCGTGCCTGATAAATTGGAAGAAAATCCATCACTAATAATCCAATTCAAATTACCGCCTGTTGGCGCAGATTGATCTGTAAAAGTAACTGTCAACGGTATACAACCCGAAACATTATCCAATGAAAAATCAGCAATTGGTAATGGATTAACAATAATATCGAATGAAGATGCTGTACCACAAATACCAGGTAACGTATAAGTGATAGTATGTGTTCCAACTCCAGCTGCATTAGGATCAAAAGTTCCAGTAACAGAATTGGTAATTCCTGTTCCGCTCCAAACACCTCCAGAAGTTGCTGCTGTAAAATTAAAAGGAAGTGCATTTTCACATAAAGCAGAAACTGGATTAATTGTTGAATTTAATAAACCAGTTACCGTTAGAAGAATAGTTTCTACATCTCCACATTGACCAGAAATCGTATAGGTGATTAAATGTGTTCCAACTCCAGCAATTGATGGATCAAATGTTCCTGTTACGGCATTTGTGATGCCATTTCCTGTCCAAACTCCTCCTGGGTCAACAGAAGTGAGTGACAAAGATGGGGATGTTAAACAAAAGGGTCCTGAAGTTGAAATGGTAGCATCAGCATTATTTAAAACCGTAATAGTAGTTGTTTGAGCATCTCCACAGCTTCCACTAATGGTATAGGTTATGGTATGAGTTCCAATTCCTGCAATGGATGGATCAAATGTTCCTAATGTAAAATTGGTAATTCCTGTTCCGCTCCAAGTACCTCCTGGGTCAACCGCAGATAAATTAAAAGATGGATCTTGCTCACAAACATTTGCCAAAGGCGAAATAGAAGCGTTCAATTGATCAGTAACAATAATATTGATTGATTGAATATCACCACAAGCGCCTGAAATAGTATAGGTAATCGTATTCACTCCAATATTTGCAATGGAAGGATCAAAAATTCCTAATGAAGCATTGGTAATTCCTGTTCCACTCCAAGTTCCACCTGCATCCAATGCTGATAAAGCTATAGCTGGATCGTTTGTACAAAAGGGACCAGCAGCATTAATAGTGGCATCTAAATCCGGATTAACACTAATGGACGTTGTTTGTAAATCTCCACAAGAACCGCTGATGGTATAAGTAATAATATGTGTTCCGACTCCAGCACTAAAAGGATCAAAATTTCCATTGGTAGAATTAGTAATTCCATTTCCTGTCCAAGTTCCTCCAGCATCAACCGCTGTTAAGGTTATTGAAGTATTTGATTCACAAAAAGGACCTACGGGGGTAATAGTTGCATTTAATTGATCATTGACTGTAATGGAAAACGTAAGTGCATTCCCAACACATCCATTAAAAGTAGGAATAACAGAAATCGTTCCGCTTATAGAGGACCCAGTTGCGTTAATAGCATTAAATGCGGGAGTATTTCCAGATCCGCTTGATGCCAATCCTATACTTGTGTTTGAATTAGTCCAATCAAATACAGAACCCGTAGGAGAAGAAGTAAAATTGGATGCAAGAATGGGATCGCCATTACATACATTTTGATTGGCAATAGGATCAACAACCGGAATAGGATTAACTGCAACTGTCAAGGTAGTGTTAGCAGCACATTGACCCAAATCGGGAGTAAAGGTATAAGTGGTAGTTGTTGTATTATCAATGGAAGGTGACCAGGTTCCTGTAAAACCATCATTGGAAGTTGTAGGTAAAATGATGGCATCACCATTACATATTGGAGCAATTGCAGTAAAAACGGGTGTAACTGGCGAACCTACATTTACAGTTATGGTGGTAGTTGTTGCGCATTGACCTACCGTGGGAGTAAATATATAAGTTGTGGTTGCTAAATTATTAATTGCAGGGGACCAGGTTCCTGTTATTCCATTGGTAGAAGTGTTTGGAAGAATTATGCTTCCACCAGAGCAAATCGGAGCAATAACGGCAAAGGTTGGAATGGTTGGTGAGTTAACAGTAACAGTAGTGGTAGAACTACCCGGACAAGCTCCACCTATAGAATAAGTAATAGTAAAAGTTCCTGCACCGGCAGTAGATGGATTAAATGTACCTGCAGCTGTATTAGTAATTCCAGTTCCACTCCAAGTTCCTCCGCCGGTTGCAGCAGTTAAATTAACAGAGGCAGCGCTTTGGCAAAACGGTCCTGCAGGAGTAATAGTGGTATTAGGCACACCTCCAGAATTGGTAATTACAACCTGAGTAGTATCCGGACATCCAATAGAAGAAGTAGCAATTACATGATATGTTCCGGCACAAAGTCCAGTAGCATTTGCACTTGTTTGACCGATTGGAATAAAAGAAGCATCATACCAAACATAAGTATATCCACCTATGGAACCGGATGCTGTAGCAGTTGCTGTGCCATCGCATACGCAATCTGCATTGGTAGAAACTGCATTTACAAGGATTGGCGTAATTGGTGTACAAGAATTATTGAATTGTGAAATATAGGCTGCATTTGCTGCATTATTGGCAACACCAGGAGTTTGTTGCCCAGGTGAAGGACTAGCTGACCCTTCACTCCAATTAGCTTGTATAGTAGGATTTCCACCATTAAAAAACCAAACATTTTGTCCTCCTGATCCCCCTGAGCTAAAATAAATCAAATTATTAGTGTTGGCTGTTGCATAACAAACTGAAAAAACTTCACATCCTGCTAAATCAACTATTCTTGCACAGTCACCTGTATTGGCAAAAAGTGTATTTGACCAAGTACCACCTGCAACCCAACCAGTAGCTGGATAAGAACATGCAATTGATCCTGGTGTCGTGGAATTTTTTTCAAATAATGTGAGACTACTTATGGGCGCAATAATTCGACAATTGCCATCCGCCATTGATAAATCATTAGCTGGCATAGCAGGATTAGGATCTCCATCATTATGAATTACAATTATAGTTCCCAATGGAACACATGACCACAATGGGTCAAATGAAAAACGAACAGCTCCAGCAGCCACACCAACTGCACCATGATAACCACTATTATCATCAAAAATCCATCCGCGAATATCAATGCATGGAGGAGTAATCTGATTACAATCATAAGTTGCTGTTGCATCTACTACAACGAATTCAACATACTCCTGATTTCCCGAAGTTCCATTAGAAACTTCATTCATTATTAAAGTTTGTGAAAAAGTGAATTGAGTTGAAAAGAAAATAGAAATAACCAATAAGAAAAACTTATTGTAAATGAGTTTGAAAAGTAACATTCGTTTTCATAGCAAATAACTTATATCAGGTGGCGGTTTCGGTCAGAATTATTTTCTGCTTCGAGGAAATCATCCACCAATATTTACCATGCAAAGGTAGGCTTAATAAACAAAGATTTTTAAAATAAATCATTACCAAATTGAGAAGAAAGAAACCTAGCTAAATTTATTAATGATAAATGAATATTAAATTTTTAATTTAAAAAATAAGCTCTGATATAAATTAATTATGTATTCTTAAAAAAAAATCACAAAAAAAGAGGGGCTCTACTAAGACCCCTCTTCTCTACTTTTGATTGCGTTAAAATCAATGTAATTCAACTAAACGATAAGAAAAACAATTATTATTAAACTCCACCTTTAAAATATAAATTCCAGAAACATCATTTAAAGCATTCAGCTGATAAGAATATTTACCTGCAGAAATTTCTTTGTTTTCTATTGATAAAACTTTTTGTCCAATTGAATTATACAATTCCATATTTAAATTGCCTGATTCAATGGTTTCAAAAGTAATTGTAGTATTTTCAGAAAATGGATTAGGTGCAATGGAAACTTTTCCTCCTAAAACATTTTGAGAAATTCCAAGTGAACTATAATTAAACGGTGCAGATTCTGCCTCGCAACCATTAGTATCGGTTACCACTACTGTATAAACTCCGTCAGTTGTTGGGTCAAAAGTTTGAGATTCTGCTCCAACAATTCCATTTCCATTCAAATACCATTGGTAAGTTGCGAAAGATCCTGTTTGAATTACTCCGGTTCCATTGGTAATAACTGGATTGGGTAAATTATTTACTGTAACTGTTATTTGATCGGTTTCCACGCATCCATTCAAATCAGTTCCTGTAACTGTATAGGTAACTGATCCAGTAGTTGGAATAAATGGATCAAAATTAATTACTCCATTATTCCATGTATAATTTTGCGCTCCTGTTCCAAATAAAGTTACCTCATCACCATCACAAATTGAATTATCCGTTGCATTTGCAACAACATTTGGCAATGAATTTACAACTATCGAAATCTGATCAGTGTTTTCACAACCGTTAGCATCAATTCCAGTTACTGTGTAAGTTTGATTGCTCGGAGTAAAAGCTGTTCCATTCACTACACTGTTATCCCAAGTATATGAACTAGCTCCACCACCGGTTAATGTAATTTGATCACCGGCACAAACCGAAACATCAGTTGCATTAGCAACCACATTCGGCAATGAATTTACATTGATTGAAATCTGATCTGTATTTTCACAACCATTTGCATCCGTTCCAATAACTGTAAAATTGGTAGAGTTATTTAATGCTAAAGATTGATTATCGATTGCACTGTTATCCCAAACATAGGTT
>JBIPLT010000245.1:0-4829 GCA_044368255.1 Flavobacteriales bacterium | reverse complement strand
AAATACTTTTATGAAATATTGAAAATTATTGCCTCACCACCATACAAAACCTAAAATCAAACTAAGAAATCGAAAAATTTGCCACTATCTTCATTGGTATTTTGCCTTCTCTCCGCAGCCATTTTAGGAGAAATATTTTTTTTACACAGTTCAGTTGAAATTTATAATTTACAAATTATCAAAAACACCAACATGGTAGGAATTTTATATTCCATAAATGGTGTTCATTGAAATGGATTAACTATTACTAGTGCCACATTTTGGGCGAAAATACACTTTGAGAAAAATTAATTTTCAGTTTTCTCAAAAACCGAAACTCCATTCAAATCCGTTGTCAATACTTCACTCATATAATCAAAAAACGGACGAATAGCTTTAAAGTTTGCGTTGATAGTTTTAGAAAAATTTTCAGCAAGCACTTCCTTATCGGTAAAATCAATTCTAAATATAAATTGCTTATGTTTCAACAATTCTATAGCCGGATGATTTTTTTCATATCCTCGAGGCGAAGATACCACTGTATCACCAATCATTTCTCCAAAATTGGTCTTAATAGGTTTGGATGAAAGTAGTTTTTTCCAATCTTTAAAATTCAAATCGATATCCTCTCTAATTCTTTTTAAATCTTCTGGATTAGGATTAAAGAAACCACAAGCCATAAATGAATTTCCAGGATTTATATTTACATAATATCCTCCTCTTCGATATTTGGTGGCGCGTTGAAATCCAAATGCAAATCTTGGTTTATAGGGTGATTTATCTTTACTAAAACGCACATCACTATAAATTCTATAAAGACTTTTCCTTCCAGTTGTATTTTCTAATTCATCGTGCTTATTCATTTCATGAATTAATGCATCCACAAATTCACACATATTTTGGTGAGCTTTCAAATAATTTGATTTACGTTCATTAAACCACTCCCGATTATTGTTCTTAGAAAGCGTTTTAAGAAATTCTAATGTAGATTTTTGTAGAGCTATTTTTTGCATGAATTAAAAATACGAATAATTATACGAAAAGATAATTAGGACTTTTACATTTGTTTAAAAAACTGTACTATTTTACTAAATAATAAGTCGTTAATATAAAATAACGAGGGTGTAATAAAAATTAATTTCACTCATTTATTCACTACATTCGCTTTGTTAAATTCTTACCCAACCATTATGAAAAAAAGTATTCTTTTTCTTTTCATTTTAACTGTTACGATGAATGGCTTTTCTCAGAAGAAAAACGTTCAAAATACATCTGATAGTATTCTTTTTAAAAACGTGAAGTATCGTTTAATTGGCCCTTTTAGAGGAGGTCGAAGTGCTGCTGTTTGCGGAGATTTGAAAGAGAAAAATCTTTTTTATATGGGTGCCACAGGCGGTGGAGTTTGGAAAACGAAAGATGGCGGAAGTAATTGGAAAAATATTTCAGATAAATATTTTGGTGGTTCTATTGGATCTATTTCTGTTGCTCCCACTGACCCTGATATTATTTATGTGGGTGAAGGCGAAAATTCATTACGAGGAAATGTTTCGGAAGGATTTGGAATTTGGAAAACAACCGATGGAGGAAGAACCTGGAAAAATTTAGGTTTAAAAGATACACGACACATTGTAAAAATAATTATTCACCCTAAAAACCCAGATATTGTTTGGGTAGCTGCCATCGGACATTTATTTGGGCCTAATTTAGAAAGAGGCGTTTTTAAAACCATTGATGGAGGAAAAACATGGAAGAAAGTATTGTTTAGTGATGAACAAAGTGGAGCGGTTGATTTAATTTTAGAACCAGGTAATCCCGATGTTGTATATGCAAGCACATGGACAGTTATTCGTACTCCCTATAGCATGGAAAGTGGTGGAAAAGGAAGTGCGCTTTGGAAGAGTAGGGATGGTGGTGATACTTGGAAAAAGTTAAATGACAAAAAAGGTTTTCCTTCAAAATCGGTAATTGGAATTATTGGGGTAACCATTGCTCCATCCAATCCCGAAAAAGTTTATGCCATTATTGAGAATGAAAATGGAGGATTGTATGTAAGTAACGATGCAGGTGAAACTTGGACGATGCAAAATAATACCAATGATATCCGACAAAGAGCATGGTATTATTCAAAAGTATTTGTAGATCCAAAAAATGAAAATATAGTTTATGTTTTAAATGTAGATTTTTTGAAAAGCACAGATGGTGGAAAAACATTTAAAGCCATCAATACACCACACGGCGATCATCATGATTTATGGCTCGACCCACAAGATGGAAATAGAATGATTATTGCAGATGATGGCGGAGCACAAATTTCTTTTGACGGTGGAAATAATTGGAGCACTTATCAAAATCAAGCGACTTCCCAATTTTATAGAGTGAGCACAGATAATCACTCTCCTTATAGAATCTTGGGCGCGCAACAAGATAACAGTACCGTTCGAATTATGTCGAGAACACAAGGTGGAGAAATTTCTAGAGGAGATTGGACATCAACAGCCGGTTTTGAAAGTGGATATGTGGTAGCAGATCCAGCCAATCCAGATATTGTTTATGGCGGAAATTATGCGGGATATCTTTCACGATTAGATCATAAAACAGGAGAAAATAGATCTATCAGTGTATGGCCCGATAATCCCATTGGTACCGGTGCAGATATTCAGAAATATCGTTTCCAATGGAATTTTCCTATTTTCTTTTCACCACATAATCCAAAAAAATTATACGCGGCAGGGAATGTATTATTCAGTTCAGAAGATGAAGGAGCATCTTGGACTGCTTTAGGTGGAGATTTAACTACCAATGATAAATCGAAGCAAAAAAGCAGCGGAGGTCCAATCACAAAAGATAATACAACAGTAGAATTTTATTGCACCATTTTTACTGCTGCGGAATGTGCTTTAGAAAAAGATGTTTTATGGGTAGGAAGTGATGATGGTTTAATTCATGTGAGTAAGGATGGAGGAAAAAACTGGGAGAACGTAACTCCACCAAAAGCGGAAAAATGGATGATGTGGAATTGCGTAGAAACAGATCCTTTTCAAAAGGGAAAAGCTTATTTTGTGGGAACGAAATACAAATCGGATGATTTTACTCCTTATATTTTCAAGACAGAAGATTATGGTAAAACTTGGAGTTTAATCACAACTGGAATTCCATCTACTCATTTTACAAGATGTTTGCGTGCCGACAAAAAAAGAAAAGGTTTATTGTATTGTGGAACTGAATACGGAATGTATGTGAGTTATGATGATGGTTTAAAGTGGAAACCCTTGCAATTAAATTTACCCATTGTTCCAATTACCGATTTAACATTAAAAGAAAATGATTTAATTGTTGCCACACAAGGAAGATCATTCTGGGTTTTGGATGATTTATCAATGATACAACAATATGATGAGAACATTATTTCTAAGGACATTTTCATTGCAGATATTAATCCTACTTTTTTATATGATGGATATCAAAACAAGTATACTAGCAATGCAGGAATGAATCCAGCCAATGGAGCGGTGATTAACTATTATTTGAAAAACATGAACGATAGCGCTAAAGTGGTGATTAAAATTTTAGATAAAAACCGAAAAATGATTAAAACGTATTCCAATAAAATTTCGGGAAAAATTGAAAAACTAGAAGCCAATGTGGGAATGAATCAATTTATTTGGGATACCTACTATCCTGCTGCTGATAAAGCGGACGATATGATTTTATGGAATGGTACAGCAGGCGGGCCAAGGGCTGCGCCTGGAAAATATTTCATCGAATTAAAAATAGGAAAAGATAGTACTTCAAAAGAATTTGAATTAAAAGCTAATCCAGTTTATAAATGCAGCCAAGCGGATTATGAAGCGCAATTTGATTTTTTAATTCAGGTAAGAGACAAGTTTATGGAAGTTCAAACCACTATTAAAGAAATACGTGAAATACGAAACCAAATCAATGATTTTGCTAATCGCCAAGGAAAAGATTATCCCAAAGAAATAAAATCGTTAGCCGATACCATTCAAAAGAAAATAACGAAGATTGAAGAAACACTTTATCAAACTAAATTAAAAAGCAGTCAGGATATTTTAAATTATCCGATGCGATTGAACGATCGAATTTCTGCTTTATACAATTATGCTTCTAGTGGAAATAATGCACCAGCCAAACAAGTAAAAGAAGCGTTTGTAGAATTAAGCGCTTTGGCTGATATTGAAATAAATCAATGGAAAGCGATTCTTAATGCTGATGTAGTTGAATTGAATAGCAAAATAAAAGAAATGTCTTTGCCGGTGATTAAATTAGCAAAAGATTAAAATTTAATGAGCAATTGAATATGGATAAATCCATTTTGTGGTTTGAAACCATTCTAAATTAGACTTACCTTTGCCTCAATGAGTGAAGAACTTCCTATAACAGCATGGTTGCCCACAACCGTCAAAGAAGCCGAACAAAGAGGTTGGGATGAATTGGATGTGGTTTTAATTTCAGGTGATGCCTATGTAGATCATCCTGCATTTGGAACAGCTGTAATTGGTCGTATCATTGAAAGTGAAGGTTTGCGAATTGCTATTGTTGCCCAACCGAATTGGAAAGATGATTTGCGTGATTTCAAAAAATTTGGTCAGCCTAAATTATTTTTTGGTGTTACTTCGGGTTGTATGGATTCCATGGTAAATCATTATACAGCTGCTCGAAAAAGAAGAAGAGACGATGCTTATACGCCAGGTGGAGAATCGGGATATCGCCCCGATTATGCAGTGAGTGTGTATACTAAAATTTTAAAAGATTTATATCCAGAAACACCTGTTTTGATTGGAGGAATTGAAGCTTCTTTAAGACGTGTGACACATTATGATTATTGGGCA
>JBIPLT010000046.1:0-14815 GCA_044368255.1 Flavobacteriales bacterium | reverse complement strand
TGTAGTTCTGCTTTGAAAACACGTGTGCCATCTGGCGTATGGTAAGAACGGATACCTTCAAAAACACCCGTTCCATAATGCAAAGTTTGTGCATAAGGTGAAACATTCACTTCGTTTGCTTTTTTCCATTCTCCGTTGTAAAAAACAACGGTCTTTTCATTACTGTACATATTCTTCAATTTTTAATTTTTATTCTTTTTTTCTTTTGTGAATCTTTAGGTAAAAAAAAAGCCTTTCCGATTTGGAAAGGCCACTTTATAAAAAAGTAATATCCTTTCCTTTTCAGGAATGGATAATAATAATGACGTTGTTATTGGTTGTTTGTGTTTTCATAATTTTACTGATGCGAAAGTAAAAACTATTTTATGACTGGAAAATTATTTTTCCATTTTTTTAGTTTTTCTAATTAAATTTTAAAACTCATAATTAATTGAATATCTATATTTTAATTCAATTTTAATTAGTAATTGAGAATATCTTATTAAATGGCAAAATAAATCTTTCATCATCTATAAATACCAGTAAATAATAAATGGCCGAACTTAATTTATCGGTAAATACATTAATAACATGAGTGCCTTCACCTAAAAGTTGATTTTCAAGAATAGAACCTAAAACCTCTCTCCCTAAAACATCAACGATCTTTATACTCACTTTTGATTCTTCTCCTAATTGGAGTTCTAAATTTGTGTAATCAGTGGCTGGATTCGGATAAATATGAAGATTCACTTCATTATTACTGCAATCGCTTCTAATAGAAATTGTTTTTAAAATGTTTTTATTTCCATTAAAATCGACTTCTGATAATTGATAATAATTAATTAATGGTTCCGTATCGAAATCAATGAAGCTATAAAAAGATCCATTCGAAAGATTGCTCGCAACTAGTGTAGTTAAAGAATAAAAGACTCCATTAGAATTTGCTTTTTCCAACAAAAAATAATTCAAATTACTTTCATTGGTTGTTTCCCAATTAAGATGAATTGAATTCTCTCTGCATTCAGCTGAAAAATATTTTAAATCAACCGATAATGGGTTACACATACTCACCTCAACTGTATCGAAAGCTTGATTTGCACAAACACCACTACTAATTTCTACTACATAAGTTGTATTCACATTTGGGAAAAAGGTTTGACTAATGCCAACTTGATTATTTACCATCCCATCTAAAGAGTTCCATGTATAGGTTGCTCCAAGTGGGCCTTCCGCGGTTAAGTTCAATGGATCTGTAATACAAATAATTTGATCTGGACCTGCATTTAAAATATTTACTCCGGCATTTGCATTAATGAAATAATTACAAATATCTCCAGCATTCCCATCCGTCATTAAATAATAAGTGGAGCCTACAGTTAGGCCAGAACCTATCAACTGGAAATTTCCTGAATGACTTCCATCGGTAAAGGCACATGGCGACATGCGTGTTAAGGTAGAGCCATCATAACTCAAGATAGCCGTTTGTATTCCGTTAAGGCATGTGCCTCCTAGTGGAACATTAAAATCAAAAATGGCTACAGTAGAGTCAGCCACAAATTTTAGCCAAGAATTATTTTCTATGGTTCCTAAAAAATTAGTTCCTGATGGACAACTGCCACCTGCTGCATTTAAATTAACGGGATAATCTTCGCCAAAATCGCCACTGGTTACTCCGCAATAATTCGTAAAATTGCAGATATAGGGTGCGCCACCAAATAAATCACTAGCGGGCGAATTACCATTACCACAAGCAATGGGGTCTACGCAAGTGATACAAGCATCCCATCCATCCTCATTATTGGATGCTCCAGATTTTAAACGAAAAGTAATACAACTGCTTGGTGAGGTGAATTCGAAAATACTCGCTTCATCAAAATAAGGTAATCGATTAGTATTTCCTGGATTTCCTGTAACGGAATACATGAGAGGAGCCGAGGTGGAATTCCCATCATAAATAAAAAGGGTATCCGAAGAATGAATTCTTTCGGTAGTCAAATTACTTCCACAACCAAAATTAAAATTAAGCAACTTACCTGCTGGCGCGCAAAAAGTAAGGGTATAATCGATATTATTAGAATAATGTGTTGAGTTAGATCCGTCATCAGCAAAGCGTGAATTTGCAACAGGGCAAGTTAAATTAATGACTTGTCCATTATTGGTCGCATCTAAACGGTAATAAGTCTGAGTAAACCCATTCATTGCTATAGTTAAGAGAATAAAAACTAATATCAATACTCTTCTCACTTTACTCATAATTGGGAATTATTTTTTTTACTTCCATTCAAATTAAATTAATATCGAATTTGCCAACAAGTATAAAATCCCTATATTTAGTGAGTCTGATTACCCATTATGAAACAGAATAGCCTGGCATTCACATTGATTAAGAATTTAACTATGTCTGAAAAAAGATACTTCAAAATCTTTTCAGAAAGGCATACCATTGGAGAACAGAACAAATATGTGATTCTTTTTGATATTTTAGATCATACTAAGGAGGAAAACGATGATAAAATAAAACTTGCTTTAAAAAAACAAGATGTGAATCCACAATTTCTTTCGGCCGACAGAAATTACCTCTATCATCTTATATTAAAAAGTCTGAATGACTTTCATGATTCAAAAACACTGAATTTAGAAATAAAGGAATTGTTGCTGTCTATTGAAATTCTTTTTCAGAAAGGAATGTATGTGGAATGTTTGAAGTTGATTTCAAGAGCAGAAACCCAAGCGTTAGAATGTGAGAACTATGCTTTAATGATTGATATTCTCACTTGGAAAAAGAAATGTGCCGGTTATTCGATTGGATTAAAAGCCGCCAATGAAATCAATCAACAGATAGAAGTTTTCCTTAAGCTCTTAAATGACTTAAAAAAAATTACCAATCTTTATTATAAAAGTTATTTCATCCAATTAAATGCAGAAGGAGTATTTAATTCGTCCCATCGGGCACAAATGGATAAAATTCTAGAGCATGCCATTATTCGAAAGGAAGAAGAAATAGAAACATTTACAGGTCATGTATTTTATTCAATCATTAAAGCGAATCATGCTTTAGTAAATGGTGATAAGAAAAAAGAATCCCAAATCATCGAGAAATTAATTCGTATGATTGAAGAATCTAAAACCTATGGTTTAGAAAACCCACTTGATTTTGTTTCAATTTATAGTCGTTTAATTGCCATTCAGAAAATGGGAGATAAAAAATCTTTTTTCGAATCGATTCAAAAGCTAAAAGCATTTGGTGAATTAAAACATATCCGAAAAGAATTAGTTCAACAGCGCATTTTCATGCATTGCAATACGCATGAATTGGAATATTACCTAATGAATCGTGAAATAAAAACAGCCATTTTGAGAATGCAACAAATGGAAACAGAGATTGAAAAATCAAATTTTAAATTAGAAAATTACCATTTGATTTATTTCAATTATCTAAAATCGGCAATCTATGTTTCCTCGCAACAACCTAATAAAGCTTTAAAAGTAATCAATACCACTTTAAATAATTTTCTTCTGGAAGATCGTGCTCAAGTAATGATTCGTATGATGATCCTGAATATGGTTTGTCATTACGAATTGAAAAATTTCGAACTTATTCCTTCAATTTACAAGAAACTTTTATTGATGAATAAAAAAACTCCAATATTATTGAAATCAGAGTTAAAATTAGTTGAGGAATTGCATCACCTATCGCAAATTATCAATCCCACCAAAAAAGAAAGGATAGAGATTTTCCAGGCAGTGATTCATCAGATACAAATAGACTCATCGATTAAAAAATCAAATTTATTAGAGAATTACAAATCTTGGATACAAACAAAAATTAATTCATAACACATGCTGCAAGCTATCATATTCGATATGGACGGACTTCTCATCGATTCGGAACCTATCTGGAGAGAGGCCGAGAAAGAAATTTTTGCAGAAGTAGGAATTACATTGACCGATGAAATGTGTTTTACCACTGTTGGCTTACGAATTGATGAAGTAGTCAATCATTGGCATGCAAAATTTCCTTGGGAAAATCCATCCCAAGAAATAATCAAAGAAAAAGTGATTGATAAAGTGATTGAGCTAATCCTCCAAAAAGGAGAAATTTTACCTGGTGTGATTCAAACCATCGAGTATTTTTATTCTAAAAATTATCCTTTGGCGATTGCATCAGCTTCTTCGATGCGAATCATTGATGCTGTTACCGAAAAATTAAAAATCAAAAAATATTTTACCATTATTCATTCGGCAGAGTTTGAAGAATACGGCAAACCACATCCTGCGGTTTTTATTTCTACAGCAAAAAAATTAAATGTGCTTCCACAAAACTGTTTGGTATTCGAAGATTCTTTGAATGGGGTAATTGCTGCGAAAGCGGCAAGAATGAAAGTAATTGCGGTACCGGAGCCGATTCATTTTGAGAATTTGAAATTCAATATTGCTGATCTGAAATTAAAATCTTTATTGGATTTCGATTCTTCTACAATTACCAAAATATTTTCTTGAATTTCATTAGCTAATTAATCAATTCGCTAATCCGCTAATTAATCTTCCCCTTATCTATATTATCCAATTCAATGGCCGACTTATCATATTGAGGATCGATTTGCAATGCAGCATTAAAATCAGCTTTTGCCCTTTGAATATCTCCTAATTTTAACCAAGCCAATGCACGATTATGAAACGCGCCCACATAAGTAGGTTTTATTTCAATGGCCTTTGTAAAATACTCAATCGCTAATTTAAAATCTTGTTTATACACTAAATAAACATATCCTTTATTATGCCAAGCCGATTCGAATTTTGGATCAATAGCTATAATTTTTTCATATTCTTCTAAAGCTTCATCATGTAATTCATTTTCCTGGCAATACAGCGCTTTGTCATAATGACCTTCTATAAAATCTGGACGAAGCTCAATAGCCGAATTAAAATAATCATAAGCTAATGCTCGATTTTTATTTTTCTTAGGGAGTTTAGAATATAAAATTCCTAAACGAATATACGCATCATAATAATTTGGATCTTGCTCAATGGCTGTTTGAAAAGAAGAAGAAGCATTAGCAGAATCACGCATTTCTTCATAAACACTTCCTTTTATAAAGTATCCTTCAGCAATGTGCTTATCAATTTTTAATGCTGAGTTAGCATATTCCATCGATTTTTTATAATTGCGCAGATAGAGATAAAGTTTCGCTAATTTCAAATCGGCTTTATAAAAAAACAAATCTACTTTCTTTGCCTTTTCAAATTCATTTTTAGCTTCCTCCACCTTTAATTGCGCGAAATAAATATCACCTCTTGAAATATAAAAATCTGGAATAGTGGAATCAATTTTTATGCAACGATTAATATCCAATAAAGCTTCTTCCATTTTAGCGCTCTTAAAATAGAAATACGAACGCTCATTATAAAAATTCGGATTATTCGGGTCCATCCGTATTTTAGCATTGATTTGTTCTAATTTAACCGCATCGCTAGTGGTATCTTTTGTTTGTTCGTTTTTTTTCGTTTGATTTTTGGCTTCGGTTTTTTCTTCCTCAGAAGCACAAGAGCCCAATAAAAATCCTGATAAAACAATAACTAATAAGTAGGTGATTTTGTTCATGCCGTAAAAATAATGATTTCTTCGAGGAGAAAAACACTGAAATTCAGTAAAGGTTAACAGGTATAAGGGAAAGGAAGGTAACGGCTAAGACTATTTAAAAAATTAATCGTGTCTTTTTTAGAAATTTAAACGCGTAGGCGCAGAGGAACGCAGAATTGTTTATCGTAAATATTAAAAACGCTCTAATCAATTAAAGTTGAACCATTCTTCATTCTTATTCATCACTTATCAAATTCCAAATTTCTTCCTCTGCGTTCCTCAGCGACTCTGCGGTTTGTTTCTTCTTTAATTATTGTGTTCTAAGAACTAAGTTAATTCATAAAAATCAAAAAGGCGACCCCGAAATCTTCGGAGCCGCCTTTTACTAACCTAACAATTCATCTGGAGAAAAGCATTTACAATTGTCCCGTGTCCACAAATGGCGAGGCCCTCTCGCCATCGCGAGAACAAGTTTTCTCTTGTTCCTCGCGACCCTCTAAAACAACCAAGGCAATGTAATGCGATTCTCTTCTATTTCTTAAAGGCTCGCCACTGCTATCGCAGCTTTGATCTTATCTTCTAATTCCATTGCCAATTCGGGATTATCCAATAATAATTGTTTCACCGAATCACGACCTTGACCCAATTTGGTATCACCATAACTGAACCATGATCCACTTTTCTTAATGATTTCTTTTTCTACTCCGATGTCAACAATCTCACCTACTTTAGAAATTCCTTCTCCATACATGATATCAAATTCGGCCACTTTGAAAGGAGGAGAAACTTTATTCTTCACCACTTTCACTTTTGTACGATTACCAACGATATTTTCTCCGTCTTTGATTTGTCCGCTTCTGCGAATATCTAAACGAATAGAAGCATAAAATTTCAATGCATTTCCACCCGTGGTTGTTTCAGGATTTCCGAACATCACTCCAATTTTTTCACGAAGTTGGTTAATGAAAATACAGCAACATCCCGCTTTATTAATAGAACCCGTTAATTTACGAAGCGCCTTAGACATTAATCTTGCTTGTAATCCCATTTGAGAATCGCCCATTTCACCTTCAATTTCTGCTTTAGGCGTAAGAGCCGCAACAGAGTCGATAATGATTAAATCAATCGCACCTGAGCGAATTAAATTATCTGCAATTTCTAGTCCTTGCTCACCATTATCGGGTTGAGAGATTAAAAGATTTTCTACGTCTACACCTAATTTCTTAGCATAAGTTTGATCAAATGCATGCTCGGCATCGATGATGGCAGCGATACCACCCATTTTTTGTACTTCGGCAATCGCATGAATAGCTAAGGTGGTTTTACCAGAAGATTCAGGTCCGTAAATTTCTATGATTCTTCCTTTAGGAAAACCAGAAATTCCCAATGCTATATCTAAAGTTAAAGATCCTGTTGGAATTACTTCTACTTGTTCTACCGCTCCAGAACCTAATCTCATGATACTTCCTTTACCATAAGTTTTTTCCATTTTGTCCAAGGTAACTTGGAGAGCCTTCATTTTTTCTTTTTGGCTTGCTGCTGCTGTAGCGATTTCTTTTTCAGTTGCTGTTGACATACTTTTTAGTTTTTGTTGATTTAAAAATTTATTTAATTGTTGTAATACACATTTTGAAAAACAAGCCTGCAATAAAATATGTGCGAAGACATATAAATAAGGAAAAACCTGCTTTGCTTAAATCGAAGGATGAAAAAGGTGAGGGGCTTAGGAATCCTTGGCTCGTCAGCTGGGGCGGTGTCTTTAGTGTTGAAATCTGTTTCTCAACCTCTAAAGACCCTCCTACACCTAGCCTTCCTCATCTTTAAATCTAAACAACATGGCAAATATTGCAACTTTTAAGATGAGTACCAAATTTTTGACAGGATTTTTATCAACAATTCGACATCAATACTGTCGATGACCCTTATTACAAAGTACCGAAATTTGGCATATAATAGCAAAATAATCCCGCTTTTATTTTATTAACAGACCTCCTTTTGATTATATTTGCACCTGTTAACTTATTAAATTACAAGTTTATGCCCTCATTTGACATTGTTTCCAAGGCCGATCTTCAAACCATCGACAATTCGATCAACTCGGCCATCCGAGAACTGGCCACACGCTGGGACCTGAAAGCCGGAAAATGCACTATTGAACTGGATAAGAAACTCATGCAAGTAAACCTACATGCCGGCAACGACATGGAAATGGATACTTTAGAAAAAATATTGATTGGTCGTTTTGTGAAGCAAAATCTTGATCCCAAAGCACTTGACTTTCAAAAGGACCGCTTCGCTTCGGGTAATACTTTACGTAAAGATGTGAAAATCAGACAAGGAATCGATAAAGAAAATGCCAAGAAAATTGTCAAAGCCATCAAAGACTCCGGTTTGAAAGTTCAACCCGCCATCATGGATGACATTATTCGTGTTACCGCCAAAAAGATTGATGATTTGCAAGATGTGATTGCGTTGTGTAGAGCGGGAGATTTTGAAGTGCCGTTGCAGTATATAAATATGAAGGGGTAGAAAAGTAGAAGGTAAAATTATGATAAGACTAATTGATATATTATTAAAAATTCTAGCTACTCCTTTTATAGGTATTTTTTCTTGCTTTATTTTTTTACAATGGATAATGTTGTATTTAATTCCAATATTTATTATTACTCTAATTTTAGGAATGGTTGCTGGTGATATATATGCATTTATTAAGGGAGAATATGGAATAGCAATTCTTCTACTTATTTTTATTCCTAGTGCATTAATTGGAAATTATGAAACCCTAAAAGAATATAAATTTCCAAAAAGAAAAGAAAGCCCATTTGAATTATTTAAAGAAACATATCAAATATTTCAAGAAAGGTGGGTTAGTGCATATCATTTCAGAAATGCATATGGTACTATACTTTTAATTTCACTCACTCTTCTCCTTATTTCAAGTTTATTATTAACTCGGGAATTAATAAATGGTGATTATACAATATACAGTAATATTGAATATAGTGCAATTTGTAATGATGGCTGGAAAAGTCAATCTGTAGGGCAAGGCACTTGTTCACATCATGGAGGAATAGATTATTATTTAACGGAAGAAAGAGCTGTAGGCTTTCATAAATCTATTGCAAAACAATATACTATAATAACTGTCATTTTATTAATAATTTCACTTATATCTTACATCAAGATTCGTAAAAGAAAAACCTTAAATTAATTAGATTTGATCTTTCTATAAACTATTAATTACTAGTTTGAAAATTTAAAAATAATTATTCCTTTCCTAAAAAATCTGCCCATCCTTTCCATTCTTCTTTGTATGCTCTTTCTGGATGATATGGGATTTCATCTGGTTTTTCGCCACTTTTACAAAACATTAAGTACTCCAATGCCGATTTGATATTATTGGTTTTAATGAATTCTTTAAAAACACTCATGCTCACATATTTAATATTCCTTTTTCTATTAGTGCCTAAAAAATCACTCCAAGATTTCCAACCGAAATTTTTATAAACTCTTTCAGGTGTTGCTGGATACATTTCATGAAGTAAATTGTCCTTTACATATAAAGTATAAGCCCTGTTATTTTTGAATTTTTTTGAAAGCGCGAACTTTTTTACTTCATCGAAAGGAAGATATTGTTTATCGCCATTTCTCTTATTACCAGTAGAAAAAAAATCCCCCCAGCTTCTCCAGTCTACTTTATAGTTTTTATCAGGATTTGAAGGTAAATTATATTTTTGTAGAATATCTCTGTCTAACTTATGATATTCAGTTTTAGAAGTTACTCCAATTTCTTTCACTATTTTACAAGCTATATTATAATCTACAAATTTTAGCTTACTCATAGAAATATTTTGAGTTCCAAGAAAATCACCCCAATCTTTCCAACCAAAATATTTATAAGTTCTTTCTGGATGAAATGGCAAATCCATTGGTCTATTCCCTTTTTTAAGATATTTATTCCAATCTGTAACACTCTTCAACCCCAAACCTCTTACATACTCCCTAGCCTCATCAAAAGGCATCCATGATAATTTTGCTAATTTATTCCAAGTGGTTAATTCTAATTGCTGTGTTAAATCTTTTTCATTGATGAATTCAGCTATTTTTTCATCTATTTCAAAACTGATTAATTTATCTTTTGATGCAGATTTTTTATTTTTACTAGCATCTCTAAAATATTCAATGATCCTTTCATCATTAGATGCTAATGCTCTTAAAGTAGAAAGCACTTCTTTAAATTCATCACTCTCTATTATCTCTTCTACTTTAGAGGAATTGGTAAATACTGGTAGAATAACATAACCAAACTCCTTTCCTTCTTTTTTTCTTAATGCTCTACCTACAGCTTGCACAATATCAACTGTACTTTTTCTAGGGTCAGCAAATAATACACAATCAATATTGGGAACATCTACTCCCTCTGTTAAACATTTAGCATTGGTAATTATTCCTTTATTGGTTCTAGCAAATTCATCAACTATTTTTCCTCTAACAGAAGTGGGCATAGCACCAGAAACAGTAAAGGATTCTACTTTGGAATATTTTGGAAAGGCTTTAGAAAATACTTCTTGGCTCTGCTCAAATGCTTCTGCCTTTTTTATACTTCCATGAAATGTTACTGCATGATGAATAGGATAATCTGTCATTGCTTTTCTTAAACCAATTAAGGAAGCTAAAGTTCTTGCTTCTGTTTCTTTGTTCCACTCATTACCCTGTGGTTTTACAAAAGCATTTGTCTTGATTAAGTTTTTTACTTCTGCATTAGAAATAAACAAAGTGATGATTTTATAATCTGAAAGAATACCAATTTCCATTGCTTCTTTAAATGAAAGCTGAGTAAAAGTATCTCCATATACTTCTACATCATCCATACTTAAAACAGTATCTGAAGAGCCTGCATATCTTCTTTCTGTAGCAGTCATAAAGATTCTCTTGGCAATCTTTACATTCTTATCCAATAAAAGATGACTGAATAATTTATCCTTTGCTCCAACTGTTTTATGGGCTTCATCCATTATCCCCAAATCAAAACTATGTTTAGCTAACTTGGTAGCATCTGCAATTGTTTTTCCTGATTGGTAGGTGGTGAAAATAATTGTTTTATTTTTTTTATTCTTCTTTAGCCAATCTGCTATAAAAGCTTTATTGGTGATGCAGGGCACACCTATTTCACTGGTGTGAACGACTACATCATCATTTTTACCAATACCTTCATCACTACAAACACATAACCACTCTACTCTATCCTTATTGGCTACAGTTTCTCTAAGGTATACTTCTAAAGTTTGTTTTACCAATGAAAGAGAAGGAACAGCAACTAGTGTGCTTTTTGAATCTAATGCTTGTGTAATCCAATATCCTGTTAAACTTTTTCCTGCTCCACAAGGAAATACTAGTTTCCCCCTAGAATTCTTTTCCTTGATAAAGTAGTTTTTAGCTTCTTTTATGGCTTTCTCTTGGTGAGGCATGGGTTTATAAGGAGAAATATTTTTTTCCTTACCCTTTAACTTGTTTCTAACCCAATCAAAAAAAGTTTTATCTAATTTTCTAAATTCATCTGAATTACAAAATCCAATATTTGCATTTCCTTTATAGATTTTAGCATAATCATCCACTGTGGTACACACCAAGCAGTAGGAAATATGATTTGCTATTCCAGTGCTTAATGAAACAAAAGTTGAAATAGCTCTATGAGAAAGCCTTTGTTCTTCTTCTTGTAAATATTTACACTGAATTGCCCAAAATGTTCCTTCAATGGTTTCAGCAATCAAATCTATTCCTTGGTCATTTGAGGGAAGGTTCAATTTTTTCTTGATTGAAGTTGGAACCTCCTTCCATAGCCAAACATTTTTAAGTTTGGATTGATAAATTGGATTGAATTCTAGGTAGAACTTAGTCAGTAACTCAAAAGCATTCCCCTTCTCCTGATTGGTAGCTTTGGTTAAAGAATCCTTGAATTCTTGCCAGTTGTTGGATTTTTGGAGAGTCGGATACATTTTTATGGATTGGGATAAATATATGAAAAAAAATTAAATTAAATTAGATCCTTCGCTGCTCTCAGGATAACAAAAAATCTCACCAACCCTTTGCCCCACAAATAAATATAAAAAATATCAAAAAATTACAATTATTTGTTTTTCAATACATTAAAAATTATTAATTTTGTTATCTGGGAATCAGATTCCCAAATTACAAAATCATGATAAAAAGAAAATTAACCACACAAATCATTAAGATGGCAAAAAAAATGCCATCCATTGCATTAACAGGTCCGAGGCAATCGGGTAAAACTACCTTGCTGCAAGAAGCATTTCCTAAATATGATTATGTCAACTTAGAGCATCCTGGTGTGCGTGAACTCGCCATCAATGATCCTGATGAGTTTCTTTCTCGCTATACCAAAGGAGTCATTTTAGATGAGGTGCAAAGAGCACCGCAATTGTTTTCGTATATACAAGTACAAATAGATAAAAAGAAAAAAGCAGGTCAATATATTTTGAGTGGCTCGCAAAATTTTTCACTGCTCGAAAATATTTCGCAAAGTTTGGCAGGAAGAGTTACGCTTTATAATTTACTTCCGTTCAGCTATGCAGAATTGAATGATGCCGAAATAAATATTTCTTCTGCCGACCAATATATTTTCAAAGGATCTTATCCGGGTGTTTATCATAAAAGAATCAAACCTGTTGATTTTTATCCTTCGTATATCAGCACGTATATCGAAAGAGATGTTCGGCAATTATTGAACATACAAAATCTCTCGCAGTTCAGTACCTTTTTGAAATTATTGGCCGGAAGAAATGCACAACTCGTCAACCTGAGTGAAATTGGTTCTGTATTGGGAATAGATCATAAAACGGTTCGTAAATGGATTTCGATTTTAGAAGCTTCCTTTATTGTTTATCTTTTACAGCCTTATCATAAAAACTATGATAAACGATTGGTAAAAACACCTAAAATTTATTTTTACGATACAGGTTTGGTTTGTCATTTATTAGGAATAGACAACGAAAAACAAATTGCCAGTCATTGGGCAAAAGGCGCTCTGTTTGAAAACATGGTGATTAATGAAATGATCAAATCGAGATTGAATGCGGGTATGAATCCTGATTTTTACTTCTGGAAAGAAAACAGCGGACCCGAAGTAGATTTGTTAATCCAAGAAAAAGGAAAATTGAAAGCAGTTGAAATAAAATCATCGAAAACTTTTAATTCAGGTTTATTATCTGGCTTGGCAAAAGTTTCTTCTTTCGCAAAAATTCCAGCTAAAGATTGTTATTTGGTTTATGCAGGCGAAGAAGAATTGAAAACAAAAAATGGTCATTTATTGAATTGGAAAAATATTTCTGAAATTTGATTTTTCCTGTTATCTGGGAATTAGATTCCCAAATTACAAAATTAGTTTGTTGATAATGTGTGTTTTAATGTTTTGATAAAACAAGTTAAATTTAATAGACTAAAACTCACATTATCATTTTTTTTCTTATCGAATGCTTTTTAATTCATGAATTCTGTGACTCCTCCCCCTGCCTCTGTTTTATTAAAGAAATTTGAATGATTCCTCCCCCTGCCCCTCAAGAGGGGGATATTAGTCCAATAAACGAAAATTGGAAATAAGTACTGGAATTCTCTTTCTTAAACTTGTCACCCTGAGTAGCAAGTCTTCGAAGCGTATCGAAGGGTTGAACTTTAACTTTCTCATGAGCACAGCGAATAAACCTTGAACCATTCTTCTCAAAACAACCACCCCACCACTCCACTTGCTGTAAAAACATACAAACAAATCCTAATCGTCTCCCCAATAGTTAATGCAATTAAAAATTTACCAATGGGAATTCGCATTACTCCGCAAGCATAACACATGATATCGGTAGAAACCAATGGAAGGAAACTCCATCCTGAGATGATAAAAAAACCATATTTATTTAGCTTCTCCTGAATGTAAATATATTGTTTGGCGTATTTGCGATGGAGAAACTCTTCTATGTTTAGAAAGCGAGAAAAATAGTAAATCAATGTGGCGGTTAAAATAATAGCCGACATGGTAAGAATAATTAATGAGAAAAGATCATCACCTAAAACCAATGCGCCAGCTAAAACAACAGGGGAATTAGGAATAATAAAAAATCCCAAAATAATAATCAATAGAAAATAAATGACAGAAGATGAAAATCTATTTTCTCGAATTTTCTCCGCCAGGAATTCCGGATGAAGAAATTCCGGACGAAGAATTAAAAAAATTACCAATGAAATTAATGCGAGTATCCAGAAAATAATAAATCCGATACGCATCTAATTTATTTTTCTTTTTTCAAATTTTGCACTTCAGGATCCATCAATTTATTAATGGCCATCATTTGGTTCATTGATTTTTGCATTCCATCTGCGCTTCCATCTAAGAAAATTACATTTCCCTTAGAGTTCTCTGAAAAATGTTTGATTCCTTCTACCCACATCGAGAATAAAATAACCGATGTATCCATATTCGCCAATTGCATTTCTTTTGCTGCTTGTGTCATACCTTTGGCCACCTCTTCACGGAATAATGCAACTCCTTGTCCGCGTAATCTGGCTGCTTCTCGTTCTGCCTCTGCCGAAATTTTCACCGCATTTCCTTCTGCTTCTGCTGCTTTTGTTTTAGTAATTAATAAGGCTTGTCCTTCATTTTCTGCAGCTGCTTTCAAGTTATTCGAAGAAACCACTTGCGCCATAGAACGCATAATTACTTCGTCAAAAGTGATATCGTTCAATTGAAGATCTAATAAATGATAACCCCAATCTTCTAGTTTCGTATCTAAATCTTCCTTAACAAAGTGAACGATTTCATTTCTCAAAGAAAGAACTTCCGCTTGCTTTTTTGAAGCTACATAACCACGAATGGTTCCTTCTACCGTACGAATTAAAGCTTGCATTAAATTTCTTTCGTCAATGAATTTGAAGGCAACATTCTTAATCGTTTCTTCTTTCTGATCGATTACCGAAAAAAGCAACATTGCTTTGAAATAAACGTTGGCTTGATCTTGTGTGGTGGCTTGAAACTCCAATTCAACCGATCGATTCTGGATAGAAACTTTGCTATAAACCGCTTCGATGAATGGAATTCTCATATGCAATCCAGGTGTCATCACTCTTCGGTATTTTCCGAAAACTGTTATTACTGCCATTGAGCCTTGGGGCACAGTAACAAAAGTTTTGAATAATAATAACACTGCAATTACTCCGAGAACAATTTGCAATGCGTAAGGGGAAATATCT
>JBIPLT010000044.1:0-14845 GCA_044368255.1 Flavobacteriales bacterium | reverse complement strand
CTAAAAAAGGAAAGATATTACTGGATAATAAAAATCTAACGGAACATCATTTATTAAACTATAGAAATTATGTAGGTTATGTTCCTCAAGAAGTATTCTTGTTTTCAGATACTATAGAAAACAATATTGCTTTTGGAGCACAAACCTATCCATTCAAAAAAATTGAGAACGCGGCTAAGGATGCAGATATTTATTCTAATATAATGGAGTTTCCAGATAAATTTAAAACGGTTGTTGGTGAACGCGGAATTATGTTATCGGGTGGACAAAAGCAAAGAATCTCCATTGCTCGTGCTATTATCAAAGAACCTACTATTTTGATATTTGATGATTGTTTATCTGCAGTGGATACAGAAACCGAAGATCGTATATTGACTAGTTTGAAAAGAATTATGAAAAACCGCACTTCAATAATCATTAGTCATCGAGTTTCTTCCGTTAAAAATGCAGATAATATTATTGTTTTGCATCAGGGTGAAATTATCGAGCAAGGAAATCACACCGATTTGTTAAATTTAAGAGGTCATTATTTCGAACTCTATCAGAAGCAGTTAGATAACAAATTGGAATAGCATCCAATCCGCCCAACATCCATTTTATCAGACGAACCATTATTCGACCGATTAAAATTTGTTATTTCAAAAACTTTTTTAAATTTGTTATCACACTAACAGACCTATTTAACTACGTATAAAAACTAAACTGTTGAGATGATGGAAGAGCAAGAAAAAAGAAGAGATGAGATATTCTCAAAGGCAGTAAAGGCCGGCAAACGAACTTATTTTTTTGATGTAAAAACCACTCGTGGAAGTGATTTGTATATTACATTAACTGAGAGTAAAAAACGTTTTGAAAAAGATACCAATAAATTCACTTACGAAAAGCACAAGATTTTCCTCTATAAAGAAGATTTTGAAAAATTCGTTGAAGGATTAAATGAAACGATTGAAAAGATTAATGAATTGAAGGAACAAGGTTTCATCGCTGATCCGATGCCTGAGAATCAGTATTCAAATGGAAAACATGCTAATGAAAGTCAATTTAACGAAAATCAATATTCAAACGTAGAGTTTGAGGATTTGGATAAATAAGCATCAATAATTTTAATGAAATCCTCGCTTTAAAGGCGGGGATTTTATATTTCCAACCAACCCTTTTTAATTCCAATAAATATTCCCTCTTCTTTTTCAAGAATTTCATAAGTATTGGCATAATAACCTGGACCGCGTCCGGTTTTAATATCAAAACCATAACGATGCCATGGGCAAACCACAAAGCCATCAGCAGTGCATGAGCCTTGTGAAAGTGAAGCGGATTGATGTGGACAACGATCATTCATTGCAAAAATCAAATTATCCAAATGAACCAGACAAATGATTTTGCCTTCAATAGAAAGTTTTTTTAAACCCGATACGGGGAAAGTCTGAATTAAATCAGTTTTACTATCCGCCAGACGAATCCATTTAGTTCTTTTTGAAAACATTCAATAAAATTATAGAAATAATCGAGTTGTTGCAATAGCATTCTCATTATATTAGAGCCAAAATTAAAATACTTTTTATGCAAAATATCAGCGTTATCGGGGCAGGAACTATGGGAAATGGAATTGCACACGTATTTGCTCAAAGCGGATACAATGTTTCATTAATTGATGTTTCAGCAGATGCATTAACAAAAGCCATTAATACCATTTCTAAAAACTTAGATCGTCAGGTGGCTAAAGGAAGTTTAACCGAGGAGGATAAAAATAAAGCATTAAAAAATATTACCCCTTTCACCATTTTGAAAGAGGGAGTAAAAAATGCCGATCTTATTGTGGAAGCAGCAACAGAAAATGTGGATTTGAAATTAAAAATCTTCAAAGACATGGATGAAAATGCTCCAGCACATTGTATTCTTGCAACGAATACTTCTTCCATTTCTATTACCAAAATGGCTGCAGTAACTAAACGTGCAGATAAAGTAATTGGAATGCATTTTATGAATCCCGTTCCTGTAATGAAATTAGTGGAAGTGATTCGTGGTTATGCCACTTCAGATGAAGTAACGGATACTATTATGAAAATGTCAAAAAATTTAGGAAAAGTTCCAACCGAAGTAAATGATTATCCAGGATTTGTTGCCAATAAAATTTTAATGCCAATGATCAATGAAGCCATCGTCACTTTACATGAAGGAACTGCTGGCGTAGAAGAAATTGATACCGTAATGAAATTAGGAATGGCCCATCCGATGGGTCCATTGCAATTGGCCGATTTTATTGGATTAGATGTTGGCCTTTCTATCTTAAGAGTTTTGCAAGATGGTTATGGAAATCCAAAATATGCGCCTTGTCCATTATTAGTAAATATGGTGATGGCAGGAAAACTTGGCGTAAAATCTGGAGAAGGATTTTATGTTCACACTCCTGGAAGCAAAGATTTAGTGGTGGCAAGTAGTTTTAGTAAAATTTAAGAAGTTGGCAGTTTTCATAGAGCAAGAAGAGTAGAAAGTTGGCAGTATGCATTACACAGTTTGCAATTGGTTGCAATAAAAATCAGTTGGCAAAGATAAAAATCAACAAAATGCTTAGGCGATTAAAATCTGTGAACAGAGAACTGCAAACTGAATTTTATCTTATCAATGTCATCTTTCCAAATCCTTTTTTGAAAAATTGATCGGCACCTGACTCACGTTTTTCAATTGCCTCTTCATTTATTTTTGTGATTACTCTGTAGACATAAATTCCGTTGGCTAATAAATCTCCAAATTCATCACGTCCATCCCAAGCATATTCTGTTATGTTTCTACCAATACGAATTGGGCCTAATTCATCCACCATTATTTCTCTTACAATTTTACCACTGATGGTCATGATTTGAATTTTAAAATAATCTGGAATGGTGTTGCCGGTTAATGTAAAAACGAAATGTGTTTTTGTACTAAAAGGATTCGGGTAATTCATCACCTCTGTGATCGTTGAATTATTGATTACTTCAAAATCAATTTTATAATCAAAATCGCCACTTTCATTTCCTGATTTGTCTGTGGCTTGAATTAATAATTGATATTTTCCATCGGTTAGAAGTGAAGGATGGTATTCAATTTTGAATTTATCATTTGGACCCGTTGATGGGGTGAAATTCATTACAGTATTAACCCCTTGATTAAAATAAATTCTTCGTTGATTTCCATTTGGATCGGTGAGGTAGACTGCGAAATAGGCAGTATCTCTTGTTTCGTTCATCACTAAAAATGGATTTTCATCTTTAAGTGTGATTAGTATTAAAGGTTTTCCACTAACCATATCTCCATTTAAAATATGAATTCCATCAAAAGTAACATCCAGAATAGGATTAATTAAATCTTGATTCACATAGAAAGGAATTTGTAAATAATTATTGAAGTGATATTGTTCTAATTGGTCATAATTTCCAAGCGTATCATCAAACGGAATTGGATTTGCTTCTACCCAAATACTATTCAATCCGGGAAATCCTTCAGAGTTTATGGAGATGGTATCATATAAAATTTCCCCACTGAGCAATGAATCTTGTCGAGGGTAATACAAATAATTAAGTAAGCGATTTTGATCCTCAATCCAATAATGAACAAGTAAGCTATCCATATCATATGGGGAAACATTTTCGATGGCTACAGCTAACTCAATATCTTGTCCTTCATTAATGGAATCATTAACAATACTAAAATAATAACCCTTTGGAGGATTTACGGCAATTTCAGGAACGGGTTGATATAATAATTGCCAACGTTGAGTTTGTGCTGGAGTAAAAAGTTGATCGTCATAAAAGTGTCCCTCTAATTTTACCCACGGATAAATATTTGCATCCACAATTGAACTCAAATTAATGATTGAATCTAATGGCGTAAATGCGGTATTGATTAAAGTATCTATTTCACCATTGTGTTTAATTCCCATCAAAACAATTTGAGTGCTGTCATAAGTAGGATTTTCTTTTGCGGTTTGTTGCCAGTATAATGCATCCCATCTTACAGCAGGCCCAGCAATTTCAGATGTCATTTTACCTTGGTATTCTAGAGCCGATAAGGTATCATTTACACTAATTAAACTATTTGGTGTAGTTCCGGAAGTGTATCCATTAAAAGATGTATTATTTCCTTTTTGAGTGTAGTAAATAAAAGCTTCATTAGGACGACCAGCATAAATACTATCAGCGCCTATAGATTGGAAGAAAGAAAAATAATGTGGTTGCCATGCCGCGTAATTAGTAAAGTTATACGTGTAAAAAATAACGTAATGTCCATCGGGAATATAATTATTGTAAAACCCAATTAATGAATCCATCGAAACCGGATCATTCTGTCGGTAGATAAAATATTTTTCTGGTCTTGATCGGCAAGCACCAATTTGATTAATATTTCCATAGGAATGATTTCCTGTTGTCCAAGCTTCTAGAGTTAATGGGTCAACAACGGCAACATGGATCGAAGGATTAAAAACAGGAGAGCCACAGCCATTATATTCTTGCTGCGCACCATCTATTTCCCACAATGTATTATTCCATTCAATAGCATTACTTCCTAGTGTATAAACATCCACTTTGAATGTTCGGTAGGTTTCATCCCAAATCCAACTTCTGGTTGAACGATTATAATTTATGGCTTGATGAAGATTATTTTCAAATTGAAAAAAATGGGCTTGTCCCCAACCTGTTTGTTCAGGAATATATTGATAAGAACTTTCGTCCCAAATAAAAGTTGTACTATCGGGGCTAACTCTCCAATAATACACTGTGCTATCTGTATGAACTAATGGGTCAACAAAACCTGTTGTTTGATTAAGCCAATTAGCGCCATCTAAATTCAATACTCCACCTGGAGAATTAATAATGGCATATCTTTTAAATGGGCTATTAAATAAATCCGTTGTATCTAATTCAAATCGATAATCTCGAGGGGATGCTAATGGATTTAAAGTAGAAGCTTTAAATACAATAGTACTATCCGGAATAATAGCAAATTCATAGGGGTAAATAGTAGCAATTCCATTGCTATTAATGAACAGTGTTGAACTGGTTTGATTATTATTTATTTCATCATAAACTTCTGTAACTGTACTTGGAATATCAACAGCCACATCAAAAATATTTATACCAGTTGATAGGTTATGTAAAACCGGAATTCGAAAAATCACTGTGTCAATAAATTTTGTTCCTGAAAAACTTTTAAAATAAATACTATCGCCATTATTATTAGGAAAATGACGAACTAATTCTACTTGAATTGAGTCTGGAGATGATTTTCCTAAATTAGTAATTATCACATTTACATTTACGGAATCTACACCCAGTGAAACTATGGGTGGATCATAAAATATATCTTGTGTTCTCACTACAAATTCTGGTTCTTTATGAGAATTGATTTTTATAGCAGGATCTCCATGTAAAGCCATTTGCATAGCCACATTATCATTTAAGAAAGCTGGCCAAATATTTTCCATATGTTCAACTGTTTTCTGCAGCTGAAGTCCTACTGTTTGCCCATAATTTTTGTACCCGAATTGGCGATAAAACTCACTAGAAAAAATGTAGAGTGGTCCTGCAAAACCAACTTTAGAGGTAGATAAAAAACCAATTGTTCCTCTATTTGGTATTAATACAAAATCTTCACTGTTACTAATATTTGTTGGCTGATAAATATCACCGGCATAACAACCATTTCCCAATAGAAATGGATATTTACCTTGATTATTCCAATTAGAAGCGGCATCAATATTTTGATCAAAGCCCGAAGAACTTGCATGTCCAAAAAACGTCATTAAAGAAACCCCCTCTTCGAGAAAACCACTTATTTGAGAAAAATCCAAAGGATTAATTGGTGTTGATCTTTCTTTGGCATAAGCATCCACATAACCACTAAATAAGGTGTCCTCTGCTATATTTTCAAATTGTTTTAGATATAACTCATAATTTAATTGTTCATTGGCATTTGCTCCACCAGAAAAATGTAAAATATGTTTCATCCAAGCTTTATCTTCATGCGTGTAAACGGGCGCGTTTTGTGATGTTTCATATTCAATAACCTTATTTAAATAATCAATAACTTCTGCACCATTTTTTGCCGCTAATCTACCGGTTGGAATAGCGGGTGTAAAATTTCCACTAAGAATTCCGCTAGATATTAAAACATCACTTGATGGATAACCATAACTTGGAACAAGTGATTCATTGAATACGGTTGGGTTTTTTCTTGTACCGTGGAATGTTCCGTTAGAAGATTCTGTAGCCTCCCGAATACCTTTTCCTAGTAAAAATAAATTAGAGGGTGTATTTCCCCAATCATTGATAACATCTGCACAAAATCTTCTTAATGCTAAAGAGTGTTTTTGAATTCCTCCTCCATACTGATCGTATAATTCTTCCACATCAACAACTAGAGTATTGTATCCTCCGCCAGCAGGAGAAGATCTATAAATGGCATAGCTTCCGGCTTCGGGCAATAATGAAACATGGGTGAGGATGATAAAAGCAGAATCAACAGGATTAGCTCCGAAATTGGTAAAATCCCCATCTCCATTCACTGGATAAGCAGCATTAATATTTGTTATCGACCCTGGTTCTGTTAAGAATATTTTTTGCTCTTTTCCTGCGAAATGATTGGGAACAAGAACTTGGTGATTATTACTTAAACCAGATACAGGAATTCGTTTTATGGTATCCGTTAGTGTATATAAAATTGGATTATTGACATTATAGTTCGTAATATCCAATCTAGATTTTGGTTCTGAAATATGAAAAGGAATGGTACAATCAAAAGTTGTTGAAGAAGCAAAATTGGTGGTGTGTGGGTATTTTACAGTTACAGAACCTATAGTTTGATAATCGGTGGCAGCTCCTTGGTCGTCAACAATTCTAAATTGAAAATTTGTGGATGGTGAAGAAAGTTCAGTAGGAAGTATTTCAAAAGTGTCTTTTATCAGTTTGTATCCTTTGAAAATGGTATCATAGGCGGTAGTATTAGAGCTACCGTAATTCAATTGTAAATGATGGTTTCCTAATCCTGAAAAATTGGCATCCGAAGCCGAGGCAGAGGCAGAAATAATTTTCACGTTAGGACTTCCTGGTCCGTTATAAACATCTGGAGTGCTTAACAACATATTTTGAGAATTACCACCAGGAACACCATTAAAAAGATCGCTAAACCATCCTTCTCCTGGATTGAATAAACTAGTGGAAGATCCTTCAGGATTATAACCTGTTAAATAATATTGCGTATTTTTAGAATATATATCATACCAGACGTAATTAATGGGGGTGTAGGAAGCAAAATCAGTATCCAACTCGTTAATCATTCTTTTATTAGTTGTATCTGAATTCCAAGTAAAATAATAGCGAAGTGTATCATTGTATAAACTATAATAGGTATCGGGCATGTTTTTAGCACCACCATAAATAATAGTGTCTAGTGCACCATCATTTTTCTCCCCATAAAATTCGATATAATCACCTGGATCAAAAACATTATCCTGTTCACCTTCCACATGAATAAATAATTCTTTCTCTTTTCCAAACATTTGAAAATTCTTTGGATTGAGCGAAGCAAGTGGTACACCTGCATTAAAAAGAGTATTATAATCTAAACGGTAAATTCCGGTTTTAGCCACCTTCACATAAAAATATTTCTGATTGTAATTTATCCATTCATTACCGAACTGTTGTGCAAAAACAAAAGCGGTGTTAAATAGTAAAAAAAAGACAATTAGAATTTTTTTCATATTGGGAAACCTTATGTAGTAGGTAGTTTAAAAATCAAGAACCTCAAAGAAAAAACATGTGAATAAAGTGCATCCGAAACATTTCCGATATCCGTCATGGCATAATCGATTGTAATTCTTTTGATATTAATTCCTAATCCAATATTGGGTTGAAAAGTGGTGACATTCTTTGTTGAAGTTTCTTTCACTTCTTGAATGTTTCCTAACCCAGCTCTTAAAAAAACAATATCTCTGTATCCCGCCTCTATTCCTAAATGAGGATCGATACTTACGGGATTCGTAGAAATTAAAACATTTCTTTTTCCATCAAAACTTAAATCAAAATTTACTTCGGTTAACAATGAGAATTTATCATTAAAATTAAATTTACGAGAAGCCCCCAATAATAATTTTGGCAGTGTTAGCTCTATTGAACTAGAAGGGATAGCATTTCCTGTTGCAGTAAAAGTTTCAATCATTTCATCGGTTAAATCATACGACCATGCATTAAAAGTGGTAGTAATATCTCTAGCCATTGCTGCGAAATGCCAATCACCTTTAACGTATCTAACACCGGCATCTAAACCAAATCCCCAAGATTTTCCAAAATCACCAATTTTTCGATGTATTACTTTAAAATTGGCTCCTACACTTAGTCCTTCAATATTTAATTTTCGAGAATAAGAAGTTATAAAAGCATAATCAGCTGCAGAAAAACGAGTGATTCTATCATAATCAATATTACCATCTGCATCAATTAATTCGGTTGTATTGGGAATATCATCAACACCAAATCGTACCATTGAAAATCCTAAAGTACTAGATGCATCTAATGGTTTAGCAATGGCTGCATAATCGAACTTGGCTATTCCTGCAAAATATTCGGCATGCATTAAACCCACTTGCATATCCCCTTTAATATCACAGAGACCTGCTGGATTCCAATAACCAGAAGTAACATCATTACCCGAAGCTAAAACGGAATTTGACATTCCTAAGGCACGAGCACCAATTCCAATGGATAAAAATTCATTACTGTATTTTGCCTGTGAGAAAACAGAACTCTGTAGAAGAGTAAAAGCAAGTAGAGAAAAAAGAAATTTTTTGTTTGTTGAAAATTTCATAGGCTAAAATTACAGCTTTTTGTAATACGTTTCAAGTCAATTTAACTAACGTATAAAGGTGATAAAAAGTATTTAACCAATGATGAAAATTGGATAACTGCTTAAAAATAATGAGCAAGTTTCAAAGATTTGAATTTACTTTGTAGAAACAAATTGAAATCAATCAATTGAAAGCTATCGCCAAACAAATACCTAATCTTTTAACCCTTAGTAATTTACTATGTGGTTGTTTGGCCATTAAGTTTGCTTTCGAATGGGATTTGATTATGGCAGCCTATTTAGTTGGATTAGCATCAATTTTTGATTTTTTAGATGGATTTGCGGCTAGATTGTTAAAAGTTTCTGGGGAAATGGGTAAGCAATTGGATTCATTGGCGGATATGGTGAGTTTTGGTGTGGTGCCGGGTGTGGTGATGTTTCAGATGATGAGGATTGTTAGTTTAGAAATTACTTATGATTTTCCAGAACATAGTACCATTATGGATTTGGCCACGCATTATTCGAAAAATATTTCCATGAGTAATTATACTCATCCCTTGTCTTATTTAGCCTTTCTGATTTGTTTATTCTCAGCTTATCGATTAGCCAAATTCAATATTGATACCCGCCAAAGCGATAAATTTATTGGATTACCTACTCCTGCAAATGCGATTTTCATTTGTTCGATAGGATGGATATTTAGTCAGTATATTGGATTTGATTTAAAAGAAATTAATAATCTTCAGCAGCTTTATCAACCTGGAAGTTGGGGCCTAAACAGAATAGATTTGTTCACCCTATACGAATATCCCAGATTTCATTCAACCACAGAATACACCTCTCATTTTCTGTATAATTTGATTGATAGGAATAATTTGTACCTAATTCTAATCACCATCACTTGTATCTTTTCTTACTTGTTGATTGCTGAACTTCCCCTTTTCGCTCTTAAATTCAAAAATTTTGGATGGTCAGATAATAAAATTCGTTATATTTTTCTAACCATTTCGTTAGCGATGTTGATAATATTTCACTTGTTGGCCATCCCTTTTATTGTAATTTTGTACATCTTTTTATCAATAGTAAATAATTTGATTTTTAAACCATGAGCAAGTTCAAAGCAGAAATTGATGTAATGCCCCACGAAGCATTATTAGATCCACAAGGAAAAGCGGTTACCAACAGCATGAAAAATTTAAGTTTACCTGAAATCACTGGAGTGAGAATTGGGAAACACATTACTTTGGTGGTAGAAGCCGATTCAAAAGCCAACGCGGAGAAAAAAGTAGACGAAGCCTGTAAGAAATTACTTTGTAATCAAATTATGGAAGGTTATCGTTTTACTTTATCTGAAATGAACTAATGCAATTTGAAGAGATAAAATCTTATTTAGAAAATTATCGAAAAGAAAGGAAAAAAGTGTTTGCTACTTCATCGTTCCAAACGCATAGTATTCCACTCTTGCACATTATCAGTAGAATTGATAAAGATATTCCCATTTTTTTCATTAATACTGGTTTTCATTTTCCAGAAACGGTAAAATTTCGCGACCAAATTATTGAACAATTAGGTTTGAAAATGGTGGATTTACATTCCATGGTTTCTAGAAATTTACAAAGAGATCAAAAAGGACAATTCTATTTTACTTCCGATCCTGATTATTGCTGTTTCCTTAACAAAACGCAACCCATGGAACCTATTTTAGGAGAATATGATATTTGGATTAACGGAATTCGTGGAGATCAAAATGCCAATAGAAAAAATATGCAAATTGAGCAAGATGCTCCGCGTGGATCGAAGCGTTTTCATCCGATGTTAGATTGGACTTCAAAAATGATTTATGAATATTCGAAAGAATTTAATTTACCCAAACATCCTCTAGAAAATCAAGGCTATTTGAGTATCGGTTGCGAACCATGTACACGTAAAGTAGATTTATCTAATGATAGAAGTGGAAGATGGTTTGGGTTGAATAAAACAGAATGTGGTTTGCACACAGATTTAGCTACAAAATAATTTTCAATAAAATAATACCAAGGCGAAGAGACTCGCCAAAAGAGTCCACTTTGTCAATACCCAACCTTTTTTCGCTTTAGTATATTCCACTTCACCTAAATTCATTCCCGTTGAAGAAGTTAATTTAGCAATGTCTTCTTTGATATTTTTATTCAAAGAAACAATATATTTTCCTCCAGTTGCATTCATCAAATTTTCTAAATAGGCATTTCTCCTCCCACCAATTTGAAATAAATTAAAATGCATTTTTGTGTCAATCACTCTATGAAAAGTAGAATCATCCAATTTAAATTGTCCATCGGTACACATAATTAATTCAATATCGTATTCTTTATTCAATTCTTTAAAATCATAGGCATAATTTATTGCTCCAATCGCATTGGTTTGTCCTTTTATTTTCAATGTATCCAAGGCATCGGCTAAATCATAAAGCAATGTTTTGGTGGGACCTAAAATTGTTTTTGGTTGATTAGAAAAACCAATAATAGAAAACTCTGCATCGGGCGGTAATTTTTTTAATGATTTTTTTATTCCACTTTTCAATCTTTCAAATTTTTCGTCTTTTTTCATAGAGGAAGAATGATCTACTAAATACAAATACAATTTTTTCTTCGGTGTGTTTTCTTCTAATGATTCATTGTATTCTTCTACCGAAATATCATCGACAAAACAATACGCATAAGTTCCGGTTGCCACAATAGTAAATTTATTACTTACTTTTATTGCTGGCGAGGTCAAATCATTGATGGTTTGTTTGAAATTTCCCAATGTCACATATTTTTCATCTCCATTTGCAATAAAAACAGCTTCCACTTTATGCCAATATTTTCGATCATCCAAAATGGTATAATCTTCAATTTTCATTTGTGGCTGCACTTTAATATTGGCATAATAATTCTTTTGAATCATTGAATCTTTTGAAAAATAGGCGCCTATTTGCATTGGGCTATAATGCGCATATTTATATCTACAGATGTAAAAACTAATTTTATATTTCTTATTTTTCTCCAATGGTTTTACTAATCTTCCTGTAATAAATTCTCTATAACTATTTTCTGAACTATTGGCCCAAATCATCGCAATTCTTCCTTGGCCAGTACGTGCTTTTGGAATAGCATGGCCTCTAATTGTAGAATGATGTGAATTAAAATAATCAGAGGTTCCATCAGTTGGAACATACCAACCGTCTACTAAAGTTTGCCCTGCATGTAATTGAGAATATGTAGTGATTGGCGCTGCTGAATCCGATTCGAATCCGGGATTGTAGATGAGATTTTGAGCTGAAGAAGGAGAAGGCAAAAGCCAACAGCCAATTGCCAATAGCCAAAGGATAAGAGAAGAAAAAAATGACTTGGAGGATAGACGCTGAAACAAGTTCAGAGTGACAGCGGAAACAAAAAACGAAAAACGAAAAATAAATATCATGAAATCCTGCTCCAATTGGGTCTGTTTTTCAACATTCGTAAAAATTGATTTCGGATAGATTGATTTTCATTCATTGTTAAATCAGCGTCTTTTGCAATTAAATCATTGGCTGCATCACGAGCGAGTTTCATGATTTTATCATCTTTGGTTATATCTGCAATTTTCAAATCCAAAATACCACTTTGTTGTGTGCCCATTAAATCGCCAGGACCACGCATTTTTAAATCTTCCTCTGCAATAATAAAGCCATCTGTTGTTTCCACTAAAATTTCCATTCGTTTTCTAGCTTCACGACTCAATTTATTTCCTGTCATGAGAATACAATACGATTGATCAGCTCCACGCCCTACTCTACCTCTTAATTGATGCAATTGTGAAAGTCCAAATCTTTCGGCACTTTCAATGACCATTACAGATGCATTTGGAACATTTACGCCCACTTCAATAACAGTGGTGGCCACCATAATTTGTGATTTTCCCTCAACGAATCTTTGCATTTCAACATCTTTGGCTGAAGAATTCATTTGGCCATGTAAAATACTTACTTGATACTGTGGCAATGGAAATCTTCTGGTTACACTCTCATATCCATCCATCAAATCTTTGTAATCCATTTTTTCGGATTCTTCGATTAATGGATAAACTACATAAACTTGTCTTCCTAGCTTTATCTGTTCTTCCATGAAATTAAAAATCGTTATTCGAGCCGAATCGAAACGATGAGAAGTAGTAATTGGTTTTCTTCCCGGTGGCATTTCGTCAATCACAGAAATATCTAAATCACCATAAAGTGTCATTGCTAAAGTTCGTGGAATCGGTGTAGCAGTCATTACTAAAACATGTGGAGGGAGTGCATTTTTTTTCCATAATTTAGATCGCTGTTCTACTCCAAAACGATGTTGTTCATCAATTACCGCAAATCCCAAATTTTTGAATTTCACTTTGGGTTCAATCAATGCATGCGTTCCAATTAAAATATTTAAAGCTCCTGTTTCTAAATCATAAGCTATACTTTTTCTTTCGGCAGTTTTTGTAGAACCTGTCAATAATCTAACGGTAACATTCGTATCTTTTAATAATTCAGAAATTCCATAAAAATGTTGAGTGGCTAAAATTTCTGTGGGTGCCATCAAACAAGATTGAAATCCGTTATCAATAGCAATAAGCATTGTTAATAATGCCACCACTGTTTTTCCGCTACCCACATCGCCTTGCACCAAACGATTCATATGTGCACCAGAGCCCATATCTTTTCGAATTTCTTTGATAACACGTTTCTGGGCATTTGTTAATGGAAATGGCAAATAATTATTGTAAAAAGTATTAAAAACCTCTCCTACTTCTGAAAATACTAATCCTTTTAGTTTTTTTGTTTGAGCGATTCTTGTTCTTGCTAATTGTAATTGTAGAAAAAATAATTCTTCGAATTTGAGACGAAAAACAGCTTTCTGCATCAAATCAATTGAAGCGGGAGAATGAATATGATGGATTGCATCTTTGCGGGGAAAAAGTACAAACTTTTGCATGAATTCATCCGTAAAAAATTCAACAATCTCTTCAGAAATTTCAATCAATAAGGTTTGAATAATTTTTTCAATTCCTTTTGAACTTAATCCTTTTGCCGTCAATTTCTCTCCTGAATGATAAATAGCACGCAAAGGAAATAATCCTAAAATTGCTTTATTTTCAGGTTCTAATTCAGGATGTGGAATAGTATATTTTCCATTGAAAAAGTTTGGTTTCCCAAATAAAATATAAGGTTCGTTCAATTTGATTCCTTGTTGAACGAATTTTTGCCCTTGAAACCAAATTAATTCTACTTTACCGTAATCATCTTGAAAAATTCCACTGAGAATTTTTCGCTTTTTCATAGCCAATTCCTTCAAGGAAATTACTTTTCCTTTGAGTTGCACATAAGGTAAATCTGATGTAAGTTCAGTTGTCTTATAAAACTTACTTCTGTCGATATATCGAAATGGGAAATAATAAAGTAAATCTCCACAGGTAAAAATACCCAATTCTTTTTTGAGAGACTCGGCCCTTAACGGACCAACTCCTTTTAAGTATTCAATTGGCGTATCAAAATTCACTGGCATTTGGTAAAAATAAAATTTAAATGATTAGGTGTAAATACTGATGTTTTTTAAATATCAACATTATACATTTGCTTCTATGAATATTCCTTTAGAAGAAGATCGATACTATCATATTTACAATCGTGCCAACGGTAATGAGAAGATTTTCGTTGAAAAAGACAATTATCGATACTTCATGGACAAATACAAGCAGCATATCAATCCAATTGCCGATACTTATTGTTATTGCTTAATGCCAAACCATTTTCATTTCTTGATACGAATTAAAACGGAAAACGAAGTTAGAAAGGCGTTGGTGGGTAAGCAAAACGGCCTAGGTTTTGAAAGTGGTGAGGGCAAGCAACACGTCCCAGGTTTTGAAAGTGGTGCGGGTAAGCAACACGTCCCAGGTTTTGAAAGTGGTGCGGGTAAGCAACACGTCCCAGGTTTTGAAAACCTGGGACGCGTTCGCGGGAGCAACGAAGAGCAGCCCTTAGAAAAAATACTCTCTA
>JBIPLT010000339.1:0-2977 GCA_044368255.1 Flavobacteriales bacterium | reverse complement strand
CAGTTTTTCTGGTATTTTTCTTCTTTGAGTTTCTGAAGTTTGTTACGCAGTTCTTTACATTCTGCTGAAGTAAAATCAAACCAACCTAACTCTTGCATTTCTTTGATGAGAGATGCTGAATTGCACTTATAGCATCGGTTAGATCCACTCTTCAAACTGATAGTAAAAGATTCAATATCGCACTTTTCAAGATCAGAGAAATATTCTTCATTCTGTTCTCTTGCTTCATTTTCATCGTTTGCAAGTGAAAGACCTCTATATGCGCGAGCATGATTGTGAAGTTCAAGAGGATTTAGTTCCCCAATTTTTCTACCATGCATTTCATATACCGCAAAAGAAGTATTACTTTTCTTTTGTCTGGGGTATTTGATTTTTTTTGCTGGAAGAATCTGCAAAGCATTGGAAAGTTTTTCTCCGTCTATGTCTTTGAGTAGCAACTTGCTTTCACAAACAATATAATAGTTTTCATTGTTGTCTCTTGCAAAATCTTTTACCTTAGCTCTCCAATAAGAAGAGTTATGATTGTCTGGAATTGTCACAAGGATTAATTTCCCATCTTTCTTTGTAACATCAGAATCAAAGATTCTGCCAGTATTACTAACTACGGACCAAACATCTTTAAAAAGACTTGATTTGCGGCATGAAAACATTTCTCCTTCATAAGAACCATTAGTTAGACCAGCAAGAGCATCCTCAAGAAGATCATTAACACTTTTAGTTTTAAACTGCACTAAATCTTTCTCAGCAAGATCTTGAATAATGTTTTTAATTTGATCAATAACGATTTTGTTTTGAGATGTTTTCTCAAAAGATTCGCGGCTAATTGGAATAGTCATCGAACCAATCGGAACATCGACAACGAGGCAATGATTACCTTTAACATTAAAATCAAAATCATTAAATTGAATAATATCATAGCCAACTCCACCCATTTGAACAATACATTCAGTATAATGATGCGTACTCTTAGGTTTCTCTATAAGATTGATTTTAAATTGGTCAACCTCAATTGATTTAACTGATGGAGCATTGGAGAAAATTTCACGATTAAAAATTTGAGCCTCAATTCTGTTTGGCGAGAACCAAACAAATGATTCAATTTCTTCTTCAAAAGAAGTATAATCACCATACTTGACAGGAACAGAAACTTCCAATCCAGTTTCATCAGTATCGCATTCGTCAACTTTATAAATGTGACCAACTGGAACACCAGAATCACCAGCACCAAGCATACAAGTATAAGTACTCTTCTTGCCTTCAAAGAAAGAAGTCACAAAGAAAGTATCGTTATAGCAATGACCTGCTTTTGAACCAACTCCGAAACCACCAATCGAATCATTTGATTTTGATTTTGTACTGCGGAAATACATTCCAAAAATGTTTCTCACACCATTTTCATCAAGACCTTTGGCATGATCACGAACATAGAAAACAACTTCGTTGTTTTTAGAATGCAGTCCAACTTGAACAGGTTGGATCACATTAAACTTTTTATGTTCATCAACAGCATTGCAAAGATACTCGCGCACGACTGCACGAATCTTATTCGAATAGATCTTGTCTCGCATAAAATATGTTGCGAGATCCATTCCAACAGAGTCCATTCCCATTACGGAACTTTCCATGTTTTCTGATGCGATGATTGGGGAAGCAATAGCGGCAGTTTTCATAGTGAAATCAGTTTACAGCAAATACGGTTCGGGTCAAGATTTTTTTTGACCTTGTTTGATTTTTTCGTAATAGGTCAAGTCTGAGTTGACTTATCGTGCAAATTCTAAACAAATGAGAATAAAGATTGTCTAGAATCCTCAGATTCGCAAACAGTTGATGTTACTGTTTCTTTTTTAAGAATTTTATATTTATTCTGAGGAAAGTTTGACGAATAATTTTGAAACTTTTGTTTAATTGAACTGAAGTTTTCACCAAAATCAATTGTTATTTCTTTACCTGTAGTTTGCTGTTCTCTTAGATAATAAGTAGTCATAATTTTATTGATTAAAAAACCCCACCTAAAAAGGTGGGGTTTTAAATTATTCTTCTTCTGCTTTAATTATTCCTTGAAGCACCGCAATCATGTTTTCAACATCTTCCCGCAATGCGGCATATTGATCTTGCAAACGGTCAAACGCTCCTTCAAGTCTATCAATGTCTTCTGTCATGCGTCCATTATATTCAAATAATTTCAGCAGTCAAGACTTTTTCGATATTATTCTCCTTTATCTTTAGCTTTGCCAACATTCAAAGCAAGGATATCAATAAATTTGTATGCTAATCCAAGCTTGCTACCCTTTTTATGAGTTGGGGTTACTGCGACAACAGCTGAAGCTAAAGTAACGACTGCAGTAAAAACGCCAAAATAAGGATTGGCTTGTAATACTGGTATGATTAATTGTGTTATGAATTCAAAGTTCATACTCTATATTACACTATTTTCCCTGCCCTCGATAGCGTTTTTTGTAATTTTTAGACTGCTTCAAGTTTGAGGTCTTGCTTTTAGCATGAATTCCCTTGCGTCTTTTACCACTTTTATCTATTGCTTTTTTTCCTGTTTTTAACATAAATTATTCAAAAATCTCCTTTCTTACCATCGCAGAATAGTCATCTTCAGTTGCGCAATTGAAGATATAATCATAAAGCCAATCATTGTCTAGATCTACCTCTTTAATAAGGTCGCTGTAAATAATAGCTTCTGCCTCTTGAAGCTTTATAATTGCTTCTTTAGCAGTTTCAACTTTCTGTCTTTGCGTCTCATTTAACTTCTTCATAACGTTCTTTCGCTCTGTTGTATGCTAATGCTAGGTTTAGTTGTTGTATGATAGGAGGCTTACAATAAAATGTTTTGCCTTGATATGTATACAACTTTTCTTCTGTTTCTTTAGTACCACGGATCATGTTTTGTTCTATACTCTCGGATTAAAATTCTTATGTTACTAAGTGCAATATCGAGATCGTGCTCATCCATAATCGTCTCAGCAAG
>JBIPLT010000361.1:0-2587 GCA_044368255.1 Flavobacteriales bacterium | reverse complement strand
ATTTCTTAAACAAAAACCACTAAAAATTGCTATTCTTTAAAAAAAATATTTTCGTTAGTATTTCACTTTGCCTATTTAATTTATGTGCATTAGGACAACAGAAAAATATTGACTCGTTGAAAACTGTACTGATAAAATCGAAAGAGGATACAAATAAAGTAAATACGCTAAATACATTAGCTTACGCTTTAAGAAACAGTAGTTCACAAGATTCTTGCATTGCATTAAGTAAACAAGCCTTATTGCTATCTGAAAACCTTAAATGGGAAATGGGAATCGGAAAGTCTTATAACAATCTCCAATGGTTTTATCTTCTTAAATCAGATTTTGCTGCATCATTAAAATATGCATTTAAAGCTCTTGACCATTGGAATAATATATACAAAAGGACAAATAGTAATAAAAAAAAATTGATAGAAAAGGAAATTTCCAGAGCATATGCTGCTATTGGTGGAGTGTATAATGACATGGGAGACAAAAAGGCATTAAAGTATTTTTCGAAAGCGATTAAAATAGAAGAAAAGAATAATGACATAGATGGCCTTTCCGTTCACTATGGATATATGGGTGCGTTTTATCTAGTGCAATTAAAGGACTATAAGCTTGCATTAGATTATTACTCTAAGGCATTGAAAATTTGCGCGAAATTAGGTGAAAAGAATCGAGCATCTTTTTGGCTGGGAAATAGCGGTGACGCCTTAGTTGGCTTAGCAAATTTAAAAATAAATTCTTTGATTAAACAGGATTCTCTTCGAATGGAGGCAATGCAATTTTATTTAAACGCACTAAAAATAACAGTGGAATTAAACAACAAAAGATATCGGTCAATACTTCTTCTGCGTATTGGAGAACTTTTGACAGCAATGGGAAAATTTTCAGAAGCTGAAGCTTACTTAAACGAATCAATTGGTATTTCACATGAAATAAATAATTTATCAAATATTAAAGAGGCAGAAAAAGCATTGAGTTCACTTTATGAAATAACAGGACAGGTAAAACCTGCCTTTGAACATTATAAAATATGGGTTGAATTAGAAGATAGTCTAAATAGTGAAGAAAACGCCAAAGACTTGACTATAGTAGAATTCAAATACGAACAAGATAAAAAAGATGCCTTAGCAAAAAAAGAAGAAGAATATAAAGAGAGAATTGCCGCTGATGAAATAAAGAAACAAAAGCTAGTTGCTTTTTTTATAGGTATTGCATTACTTCTTGTATTGATAATTGTAATTATTATTTTTCGTTCCTTAAGAATTGCAAGAAGGCAAAAAAAAATAATTGAGAATCAAATACAAATTGTGGAGCATCATCAAAAGGAAATTATAGATAGCATAAATTACGCAAAACGGTTACAAGAGGCAATTTTACCACCACAAGAATTTGTAAACACTCATATTGATAACAATTTCATATTATACAAACCCAAAGATATCGTTGCAGGTGATTTTTATTGGGCCGAAAAAGTAGATGATTCTTTTTTCATTGCTGCTGCCGACAGTACCGGCCACGGTGTTCCCGGTGCATTAGTCTCGGTAGTTTGTTCAAATGCATTAAACAGATCATTAAAAGAATTCAAATTGACCGAAACAGGTAAAATTCTAGATAAAACAAGAGAATTGGTTTTAGAAACATTTGAAAAAAGTTCCAGTGAAGTAAAAGATGGAATGGATATTTCTCTCTTATCTATTGATTCGAAAAACAAAAAAATATTTTGGAGTGGTGCCAATAATCCGTTATGGTATATACAAAATGAACAATTAAAAGAAATTAAAGCCGACAAACAACCTATTGGTAAAACAGACTACCCTAAACCATTTACCACTCATCAAATTGAATTCAAGGAAAATATTACATTCTACCTCTTTACAGATGGATTAGCTGATCAATTTGGCGGTCCAAATGGTAAAAAATTTAAATACAAACAATTTTCAGATCTACTCTTAAAAAACAATATGTTATCTCAAAAACTACAGGCTGAAATCATTAATAAAGCATTTTCAAACTGGAAAGGCGATCTTGAACAAGTGGATGATGTTTGTATAATTGGAATTAAAATATAAACACCACGAGTCAAACCACTAACACCAATATCCCAATTCATTGATATCATTTATGTTTATCATTATTTTACTTCTTTAAACAACCAATTATAGATAAATGATTGATTGTTCCAATAGATATCTACTATTCGAAAAAAAATCTTAATTCTCCCACCTTTCATCCGATTTTCTCCCTTTTATATCTTTAAATTTTCTATCTTTCCCCTATCAAAAAAACCTCACTTATGATTCATTTCAAATCCCTTTTTACAGCCGCTTTCTTATTTTTATTCATTGCTGCTCATGCTCAAGATTATAAATACGAATCCGTAGCCAACGACCCTACCGAAACAAGAATTTATACCCTTGCCAATGGCTTAAAAGTGTATCTCTCGGTGAACAAAGATGTGCCGCGCATACAAACCTATATTACCGTTAAAACAGGAAGCAAGAATGATCCGGCTGATGTTACCGGGCTCGCGCATTACCTCGAGCACATGGTCTTCAAAGGAACTTCTAAAATAGGAACACAAGACTGGGAAAAAGAA
>JBIPLT010000043.1:0-14873 GCA_044368255.1 Flavobacteriales bacterium | reverse complement strand
GGATTTCTGAAAAACATTATTTAACGTATCTCCTATATTTAAAACTGCAATTTTTAAGGTATCCAATTCTTTTAGAGGAACGATTTCATCTTCGTTCTCTAGCAAGGTGATAGATTCGGCAAACAATCTACGATTAACCGCTCTTCCTTTTATCGTATTCAAATCCTCCGTTAAATTATTTAAATCAATTTCTTGAAGATGATTCAAACCCGTCCACTCTTTAGCTTTCAAAATCTTTAAGCAACGTTTCTCAATTTCTGCCATTGTTATTTCACCATTCTTAATAGCTGTTTCAATCATTTGAATAGCTTTGGGAACATCTTCGGGAAATAATAAAACATCATTACCAGCCAACAATGCTTTCACATCTACTTCACCTGGTTTATAAAAACTGCTCACTCCTTTCATGTTTAAAGCATCCGTAAATATTAATCCTTCAAATTTCATTTGAGTTTTTAATAATTCCGTCACCACTTTATTGGATAAAGTGGTAGCCATATTTTGAGTAGGTTCCAAAACAGGAATAAAAAGATGCGCCACCATCATTGCAGATAATCCAGATTGAATTAATTTTTTAAAAGGGTAAAATTCTAATGAATCCAAATGAGATAAAGAATGATTAATTTGAGGCAAGGCTAAATGCGAATCTGTTTCTACATCTCCATGTCCTGGAAAATGTTTTGCTGTTGCAATGATTTTTTGATCTTGCAACCCTTTCATATAGGCAAGAGAACGTTGGGTAACCAATTCTCTATTTTCTCCAAACGAACGGTAATTAATTACTGGATTCAAAGAATTATTATTAATATCAGCAACTGGAGAAAAACTAATTTGCACTCCTAATCTTTTACATTGTCGCGCTATTTCATTTCCCATATCATAAACCAACGAATCCGAAGGCAAAGCTCCTAAAGTCATTTGTTTTGGAAAACGAATCGTACTATCCAATCGCATAGATAAACCCCATTCGGCATCCATGGCAATAAATAAGGGTGAAGGAGAAATTTTCTGATAGATATTGGTCAATCGAGCTTGTCGAACTGGACCACCTTGAAAAAAAATTAATCCTCCAATATGATATTCAGAAACCAATTTTTTAATGTCATCCACATGTTTTTGATCTTTATTAGAATAAGCTGCCACCATAAAAAGTTGAGCAATCTTATCTCTATCTGAAAAGGTTTTCAAAACCGAATCAGCCCATTTACCATTCACTTTTAAAAAATTAGGGGATTGAGATTTTGATGGAAATTGTATTCCAATAAATAATACAACCGTAATCATTAATTTATTTCTCCAAGCTATTTTCATTCTACACGAAATTAGTCCTACACTATACACTAACGAAAATCGTGCTAAATTGTTTTTAACATAAGTGTTGTTGAATAGAAGAAGCCTTAATAAATGTTAAAATCGATTTAAAATCGACAGGTCGCTCCTATAAAACTAAATTAAAATGGAGAGAAAATCGTTCGAATTTAAATTCAAATTTTTACTTTTTATAAAATAAGGCTTCGCAGGAACGACCTGTTTGTAATAGGAACAAAGTTCCTAACTGCAGCTCAGTAGGAGCGACCAGTAAATTTAGAAGCTAAACAATAAAATATTTAATCTAAAAAGTAACTTTCTAACTACCTTCGCGGTCTTATATCTAAGGTGATAAACCGCGAAGTGCTCAATCATGCGGTAAAAAACAAAGGGTAGATGATTAAAAAAATACTTTTTATATTTTTAATTTTCCTGGCAAATGTCAGTCATTCTGCTGTAATTAAAGGTGTAATTACCGATGCTAACAACGAACCTGTTCCCTATGTTTCGGTCTATATTAAAAACACCACTTTTGGCGTTTCGTCCAACTTAAAAGGAGAATATTTTCTCGAAACCAAACCGGTTGCCTGCACGATTGTTTTTAGTTCAATTGGATATGAAACGCAGGAACAAGAGGTAAATACTTTCAAAAATCCAACGTTGATTCTTAATATTCAACTAAAAGAATCGGCTAATGAGTTGAACGCAATGACGGTTTATTCTGACCGCAGAGATATTGCCAAAGAAATAATGGCAAAAGTGAGAGATAACCGAAAGGATTATTTGAATGCTATTAAAAATTATTCTTGCAAAACCTATCAGAAAATACTTTTAGAAAAGGATTGTAGAAATTGTGATTCCGTTTTAAAAGTTTTAGGAGATACATTAACCGAAAAAGAAAAAAAGAAAGCTGAAAAGCAAAAAGCTAAAGCCAAGAAAAAATACGACCGAAAAAACAAAAATAAGCCTGTTGATACCACTAAAAACGCTAAAAACTTAAATGAGCATATCAAAAACCAAAAGTTAAATTTGATAGAATCTCTTTCAGAAATTAGTTTTGATCCACCAGGAAAATACAAAGAAACGGTTCTTGCTTATCATGATTATGCAGAAACTAAACCCCCTTCTAGTGGTACAATAAATTTTGGTTTTACCATTGGAGAAAGTGATATTGCACCCATTCAAGGAACATCAGAAAATCCTTATCTATTAATATCTGATGTTCAATCCGCCAATTTCAATTTTTACGAAAACCTAATTGAAGCACCAGCACTCACCGATAAACAATTAATGTCGCCCATAGCAGCCGGTTCGGGACTGAATTATTTATATGACTTAGAATCTGAATTTTTTCAAGACGGCAAAAAAATATACAAGATTGCCGTCAAACCAATTTATAAGCATGAAGCCCTATTTTCGGGATATATTTTCGTTGAGGATAGCACTTGGGCGCTTGTTTCAGTTGATTTAAAAGTAAACCCCACTTCTCTATTGTTTTGTAAGGAATTTCATATCATTCAAAACTATTCCAAAATTGAAAAGGGAATTTATATGCCTTCAAGAAGAGAATTCAATTATGTAATTCGAGAACCTGGTTTCGATTATTTGGGAAGTACAAGAGTGGATCATTCGGATTATAAAGTGAACCAAAAATTTCCTCCTAAATATTTCACCGCCGAAGTAAAACATTTTAATGACGATGCTTTTGATAAAGATTCCTCCTATTGGTCGAGTGCACGTCCATTAACCTTAAAAACAAATGAAGTGGCCTTTATCAACGAAACAGATAGCTTAAGAACTTATTATGCGAGTGAAGAATATTTAATGAGTATCGATTCTTCTTATAATGAATTAACGGTTTGGAATTTTCTTTTAACCGGAATTGGTCATCGAAATCGGTATAAAAAAAGTGAGTTTTTTATTGCTCCTTTAGTGGGCCAATTAGTTCCTTTAGGAATTGGAGGGTATCGGCATCGTTTAACCGGGATTTACAAAAAAGAATTCAAAAACGCTATGCTACTTGAAACAGATGGCCAAGTGGATTATGGATTTGCAAATAAAGATATCAAAGGAAAAATAGGCGTTGGTTTAACCTATATTCCTAAAAAATTCGTTCGAACATATATTTCCATTGGAGATTATTACGATATGATTAATACGTATGCATCAATTGGGTCTATATTTAGCAGAAGTAATTATGTTCGTAGCAAAACATTTTCCATTGCTCAACGAATGGAAGTATTCAATGGACTTTTTGCCGAATTAACTTTCGATTTTTCAGATCAGTTACCGATTAATAATTTGATTCAAGATCAATGGAGCGGACAAGTTTTTGACTCTTCAGTAAATTCACCGATTTCATTTGAAAGATATGTAAAAACCGAAGTAAAATTGGAATTGAAATATCGAATTCGTCAACGCTATATGATGAAGGGTGGCAAAAAAATAATTTATGGAAGTAAATATCCTGAATTGTCTTTCATTTACCGCAAAGGAATTCCTGATTTATTGAATAGTGAAGTGGATTTTGATTATTTAGAAATTGGTGCCAAACATGAAATCAGAATGGCACGGTTAGGATCAGGAAATTGGAATTTTCAGTTAGGTTCTTTTGTCAATAAAACTAGCCTAAGAATTATTGAATACAAATATTTCAGAGGGTCAGATTACTTCTTTTTCTCTGATCCCACTCGCTCATTTCAATTACTTGGACCCACTCTATCAGCTTCATCATCCTATTTGAGAGCTAATTACATTCAACATTTCGATGGCGTTTTATTAAATAAAATCCCTCTCCTAAATAGAATAAAAATAACTTTCGCTGCAGGAGCGGGTACCTTAATTATTCCTGAAGACGATTTTAGTCATTTCGAAATGTTTGGTGGAATTGAACGAATTGTTCGAATCAAAAAACAACTCTTTCGTTTTGGTGTATATGCCGTTACAGCTGATAATTCGTTTGATAGCCCAGATTTTACTTTTAAATTCGGTATTAGTTTCTATAATAGTTTCAGCAAAAAGTGGGATTATTGACAATCAGTATTTTTTCTCTGCAATAATTGAATAAAAATGTTCATTATTTTTTGAAAAGTTCTATTTTTGAAGTCCAAAGAAATTTGAACATGCGCCAAAAAATTTTATTTACATTTTTACTTTTTAGCCTTCTGGCGAGTCCCATTTTTTCACAAAAAAAATTTCCTGCTAATAAAGAGGAGAAAGAAAAATTCGATCTTGCAGAGAACCATTTTGAGTTGTTAATGTACAATATTGCAGTGGTAGAGTATGAAGCATTATTGAAGAATAACCCAGATGAGCCGATTCTTTTGTTTCGTGCTGGTCAATGTCAACTTTACATGCCTGATGGCGCAGTAAAAGCGTATGAATATTTATCCAAATTGGACTATACTCAATATTATGCTGATAATGTTGAATTTTACTTAGCTCGAGCCTATCATTTAAATTCTAAGTTTGCCGAATCAATAGCCATGTTTGAACAATTCAAAGCGAATAAATTTGGAGAAAAAGAATTGAAAGAACGTGTTGATATGTATGTTACCTATTGTAAAAACGGACTTGAATTAAGCAAAAACCCATTAAAAATTCAAATCGATAATTTAGGTGCGCCAGTAAATACCTCTGATGCAGAATATGCTCCAAATATTTCTGCCGATGAATCAGAACTATATTTTACCTATCGCGGTAAAAACTCAAAAGGAGGAGAGCAAGTTTCATTGGATAATCCGTATTCGCCTGTTGATTCCTATTATGAAGATATTTATTTCTCCACTAAAGATGTAAATGGAAAATGGACCGCTCCTGTTCCACTTCCTACTCCCATTAATACAGAAGATAACAATGCTTGTGTAGCCTTAACAGCTGATGGAAATCGTATTTTTATTTTCAGTAGTATTCCCAACGGCGATATTGGAAGTATATCTGAAAGCACACGTCACGGTAATGAATGGGACATTCCTACAGAATTAAAAGGGGATGTAAATTCTACTGCTTGGGAAGGCGATGTATCTATGTCGGCTGATTGGCAACGAATGATTTTTGCTTCAGAACGTTTAGGTGGTTTAGGAGGGTCAGATCTTTGGTCGGTTGAACTACAGGCTGACGGAACATGGGGAAATTTGAAAAATTTAGGTCCTGATATCAATACAGAATTTGATGAGCATTCACCATTCATTCATCCTAGTGGAGCATTTTTAGTTTTTAGTTCTAAAGGACATAATACCATTGGTGGATTCGATTTATTCAGAAGTGATTTGAATGAAAACAACGAATGGACAAAACCTGTAAACATGGGCGTTCCTTTAAATACACCAATGGATGATGTGTTTTACACGATTTCTGCAGATGGAAAACATGGATATTATGCTTCTGCAAAACCAGGTGGATTTGGAAACCAAGATATTTATATAATTTCTCCGGGAATTGTAGGAGTAAAAATTATCATGGCACAAGTAAAAGGCTTGATAACGTTAAATGAGCAACCAGTGCAAGCCGATGTTAAAGTTACTTATACTGCCACTGATACAAAACAAGGAATCTATCCTAATAATTCAGCAACAGGTAAATATTTAGTGGATTTGGCTGCTGGAAAAGAATATACCTTAACCTATACGATTGCAGGTTCTGAGCCTCAGATTCGCCAACTAAATACAACTTCAATAAAAGATTTCTTAGATACTACAATTGATGTTCATTTCTATACAGAAGAATTCTTATTGGCTCAAAAGCAAAAAGAAATCGACAAGCAGAAAGAAATAGATTTGGCTAATGCCGGCAAAGCCGGAACATATGAATTCAAGCAGAACTTTGATTACAATAAAATGGATATCAAAAAATCAGATAAAGATTATTCAAAGTTCATCGACGGGGTAGCCGAAATTATCAAAATCAATGGAAAAGCTTCTGTTTACATAGAGGGATCGGCTTCAAAAGTTCCAACAACAACCCATAAAACCAACGAAAATTTATCCCGATTGAGAAGTGAAAAAGGAAAAGAAACTATTCTTTCCTCATTGAAAGCAAAAGGAGTAGATGCTTCAAAAGTGATCTTTAGTGAAGTAAATTCAATGGTAAAAGGGCCGGAATTTAATGGTGACCATATTGAAAATAAAAAAGAATATGGCAATTTTCAATTTGTGAGAGCATCTGCTAAATAATTTTTAATTGATTACATTTCCCAACGCAAAAATAAACCTCGGGCTTTTTATTACTGATAAAAGGTCTGATGGTTATCATAATATCGAGAGCCTTTTTTATCCGATAAATATCACTGATGTTTTAGAGGCAGGTTCGTTCGAAGAAAAATCTCCCCTTCTACAAATTTCAGGAATCACAATTGAAGGAAATACAGACGCAAATTTAGTTTCAAAAGCGGTTCAAACAATTGCTCATTATTTAACTGAAACGGGGCAAAATGACCAATTGAAGTCTTTAAATCTTATCCGTTTCAATCTTCATAAAATCATTCCAACTGGTGCCGGTTTGGGCGGAGGAAGCGCTGATGGAACTTTTGCTTTGAAGATGATTGATGAACTTCTTTCTTTGAATTTGGAAACAACAACGCTAGAAAAAATGGCTTTGAAACTAGGGAGTGATTGTCCATTTTTTGTTCAAAATACACCAGCGTTAGTTAAAGGTCGTGGTGAAATCATTGAAAAATTTGATCTCGATTTAAGCGGATATCAATTGATTTTGATTCATCCTGGAATTCATATTTCAACCCAAGAAGCTTATTCAGAAATACAACCAAGATCATCTTCAATAAATTGGAAATCTATTCAAAAAGAGACTATTTTTGAGTGGAGTAAAGCTTTAAGTAATGATTTTGAAAACACTGTATTTAAGCGATATCCAAAAATAAAAGAACTTAAAGCATCACTTTATCTGCAAGGAGCAGTTTACGCCCAAATGTCAGGCAGCGGATCTGCTGTTTATGGAATATTTAAGAATGAAACCAAACTTGAATCTCTCCAAGAAGAATTGAAAAACTATCCCTACTCTACTTTTTCTTGTTCCTTATAAATGGTTTGAATTAGCAAATCAGTTAAATAAAGTGCAATTAAACTAAAAAATGGCGCTGCCAATATATCAATTGAAAAATGCACTTTTTGTAAAACAAGTAACACCGTCACTAGTAAAGTAATTACTAAATAAATCCATCTTAAATTTCCTTTGGGCATAATCCACATCATTAATAAAAGTAATGCTGCATGTCCAGAATAAAACAAATCGCGTTCTACATAATTATTGGGATAAACAAAATTATTAAGTACGGGATCATATAATTTCACTGCATCATCGTCGGCATAAAAAGGAAATAAATATAAAGTGAGCATTCGGAAAGCAATGGCTAAAGCGTAAGCCAAAACAAGTCGAGTTAATTGTATTGGTTGATTCCGAAAATAAAAAACAAAAAACAAAATGGCTCCATATAAAGTCAACATAATGAACCAAGAGTAATCTTTTGCTTTGTAATATTTAAAAATGGGATCATCAAAGTAAATACCTTCCCTGCTTTCATTCCATGCTAGAAATCGATTAAAAATAAAAGCTATAAAAAGCAGAAAAACAATTGAGGCAATTAGGTATTTCCAAGATTTTTTCATCCAATTAAAGATAAATCAAAATTCGAAAAAATAGACGAATAAAAATTATTTCTTAACTATTTCCCCTGCGTCCAACAGTTGAGTAAAAAACTCAATGATGGTTTCTTTTAATGGCCGATAGGTTACCCCCAGTTCACGAACTCCTTTTGAGTTATCAGATTTCCAAGCGAAGCCAATATTTTTACTTACCTCTTGTCGAGTCATTCCAACCATTGGGGCAATTAACCAAATAAACCATTTAGGGAGTTTGCGCAATTTGATAGGATAGTTGGGAAATTTTTCCTTCACAAATCCTGCTAATTCTAAAAAACCAGAATTATGTCCTGATATGATATATCTACCTTTTGCATGAGGAGTAATGCCCGCTTTATAATGCGCCACCGCTAAATCTCGCACATCCACGCAACCAATATTAAAATCGGGTGCACCCATTTTGAAATCTCCTTTTCCCATTTGCTTAACTATTGTAAAAGATTCAGAAGTTGCATGGGGATTTATTCCTGGACCTAAAACTAATGAAGGGTTAATGGTAACTAATTGCCATCTATTTTGAGCATTGGCTATATTCCAAGCTTCCCTCTCTGCCACTGTTTTAGAGAAAGAATAAGGAGAATGTGTTAATGTGGAAGTGGTGTTCCAATTTTCTTCTGTGATGGTTTGATTAGGGAGTGAAAGTAAATCTTTTGCATCACCGTAGATAGCTGCACAGCTACTGGTCACTACAACTCTTTCTACCGACTCAGTTCTATTGGCAGACTCAAGAACATTTTTAGTCCCTTTTTTAGCTGGATCTACTAAATCTTTTTGAGGATTTTTTACATTTCTGATAAATGGAGAGGCAGTATGAAATACAAGTTGACATCCTTTCATTGCTTCATCAAAAGAGCCTTCTTTTAATAGATCTGCTTTAAAAAAATGTATAGAACCCGGGAGTTTGTTTGCCAATTGCTCTAAGTATTTTACACTTTCTTTATTTTGAGGATCTCTAACGGTAGCGTGAATAGTTAATCCTTCTGTAAGTAATTTTTCAATAATTCTACCGGCTACATATCCGGTAGCTCCTGTTACCATTATTGGTTTTGATGAATCAAATGCTTGCATCTGTATTGTTTTTATGAGTGTATAAATTGAGGACGATTTTGTTTCTTAATTATTTTAAAATTATGAATTCAATTTTTCCTTTCTACTTCTTATCAAAAGGAAGACTGGATTAAGTTCTATGGGTCGTGTGAATTATTTGCAAAGTAAATGAAATAGTTGTTAATCAAAAACCGATTTTTTTTGCAAAATTCTTTGTTTTTTCATTCTTCTCGCTTAGTAAAGCGAAGACAGGATTAAATTTCCTGTGTTATCCAAATTCCGAATCTAAAACCGAATTTTTGCAAAATTCTTTGTTTTTTCATTCTTCTCGCTTAGTAAAGCGAAGACGCTTTCCACGCGTACAGAATGAAAAAACCCGAAGCATCGCTTCGGGTTTTAGACTCTTAGTGACCGCGCCAGGATTCAAACCTGGAACCTTCTGATCCGTAGTCAGATACTCTATTCAGTTGAGCTACGCAGCCATCAATTTCGAGGGTGCAAATATAAAACTTTTAGTTAATTAGTTTTATTAAATCTTTGCTTGCTTTAGAAATAATTGAAAATTAATGCCTTTTTATGAAAACATATGGCTCCCATAGGCTGCACCAATAAAGAAAGCAGTTAATGAAAGTATCAATCCTAAATAAGCAATCTTTTGTTTTTTGAATGCGGCTACTGCACATAATAAGAAAGGTAAAATAGAACCTAGTAAAGTATAAATTCCATAATCTGTTTTCATTTCCATAGTTTCGAATAATTTTATCCGCTCAGGAGATTGTAAATAAGCGTCTCTAATTTCATTCGAATTTGAAATACTTGTATTATTTATTGCTTCTAATGCAGCTTGCTCTTTACTCTCAGCAATTCCTGCAGCAGGGGCTACAACAAAATGCAAGTATAAAGCAAAAGATAAAAAAGCAACAGATAGAATAAAACCAATTAAAGCCACCTTTTTCATAAGTATAATTTTTTAATGATTAATTTAAAGGCAAATATAAAATAAAATTAAAATAAACTTCCAGTTCCATATAGTATTCCGAAGGCATCTATTCCAAAAGAATAACTGAATCCGAAATACATTGAAAAATAATCTCCCCGCATGATTCGAAATCGGCTGGCAATTATTGGCGCCACTCTTATTTGATTAAATCGATCAAAAATAAAACTTGCCATCGGTCCAATTTCAAAATTTATTCTTGATTCATCACCAATAGAAAAACTAAATAAACTATAAGTTAATCCTGTGCCAAAAGTAGGTGATGCTTTTTCATTGGTCAAAACTCCATTAATTAAAAACTGTTTGGTTTCTGTTGCTATATTGATAAAAACAGGAATACGGATTTTTTTTAAGGGTCTAAATTCAGTAAAAATTAAAATAGCGTTGGTGGGCACAACTATATCCACCCTATTTCTAATATTGGCCAATTGACTTGATGAAATAAACAATAAAGATTGCCCGAAACTCAATTCAAACTTTTGTTCTTTTTTTGTTGAATCCTTTTCAGTGGCAAAAACATTCAAAGAATAAAAGAAAATAAATAAACAGGAAATTATCGCTTTCATAAAATAGATTTATCCAAATTTATAGTATTAAAACATAAACCCAATTTCAAGTACGATTAGATAATAACATCCCAATCGTAATTAACATCTGTTTAAAATCTTACGGTTAGAAATTCCAAATCATTTAATACAATCTTTCTTTTTTTAGAACCAGCCGTTAGTTAAACCATGACCACTTTCTGTATGGTGGTTCCGTATTTTCAATAACAAAACAAATGGTCTATGACACGCCTAGAAAAAATGGAATACATCCGCGATAGTAGCATGCACGCTTATCATAATCTCGAAAGTTTAAATGAGTATGAAATGGATGAAATCATCCGTAGAATCGCATTTCAATTACCACACCAAGAAGTAATGGTGAGCTCAAATATGGTGACAGATTTTTATGTGTTTCTTAACTGAGATTGATTCACGTTGATAAATTTTCGATTGCCTTCGGCAATTTTTTCTTTGCCGCGGATTACGCGGATTTTCGCAGATAAAAAAAGAAATGATTCAATAAGTCTTATGAATTTAATCCTTTAAATCCATAAAATCTGCGGCAAAAAAATATTCACGAAGTGAATTCTTAAAATCCTTAAGAAAATCCTAATTCAGGAACTCTTTCCTCATCACCACCAACACAAAATCTGATTCTAAAATCATATAACCGTATTCATAACAGAAATAATAGGTATTTCCAGTTTTTGATTGAAACATATTGGTGTAAAAATTAAACGAAAATCCTTTTGAATTTAATTTCTCCTTAGAAATTTTGATTTTATCATTCTCACCCAAAACAGCTGATAAAACTCTTCTGTTTTTTCGCAATGCATTATTAATTACTCTAACGTAATTATTCGCATCACTATTCAATTCATTATTATAAGCGTTGCGACATTGATCAGAGCAAAACTTTTTATCGCTACGACCATTAATTATTTCTCCACAAGAAAGACAAACTTTTTTATCATTCATGCTTTAAATTCTCGAAAAGTTTTATCAATGATAGAAATACATTCCATTAGTTGACTTTCATTCATCACTAAAGGAGGAGCTAAACGAATAATATTTCCATGTGTAGGCTTTGCCAATAATCCATTTTCTTTCATTGCCATACAAAAATTCCAAGCGGTTTTACTTTGCTCAGTATCGTTGATGATTATGGCACAAAACAATCCTTTTCCTCTTACACTTTTAATTAAAGGATATTTAACTTTTAACTTTTCTAATTCTGCCATCAATATTTTTCCTAATCGAGCAGAATTATCCGCTAATCCTTCTTCCAAAACCACTTTCATCGAAGCAATGGCTACTTTACAAGCTAATGGATTTCCTCCATAGGTAGAACCATGTTGTCCAGGTTTAATGGTCATCATGATTTCATCATTACACAAAATAGCTGAAACGGGATAAACTCCTCCTGCCAAAGCTTTTCCTAAAATCAAGATATCTGGTTTCACATTCTCATGATCACATGCCAACATTTTTCCAGTACGCGCAATTCCTGTCTGAATTTCATCTGCAATAAAAAGCACGTTATGTTTTTTACATAAATCTGCCGCTTGCGCTAAATATCCATCGTAAGGAACATTTACTCCGGCTTCACCTTGAATTGGCTCTACCAAAAAACCAACAATATTTTTATCTTGTAATGCATTTTCTAATGAAATGATATCATTATACGGAATAATCACGAATGCATCTTCCTTATACGGACCAAAATTTCCACTTGAATCTGGATCCGTAGAAAATGAAATAATGGTTGTAGTTCTACCATGGAAATTTTGTTCACAAACAATAATTTTCGCTTTGCCTGCTTGAATTCCCTTTTTTTCGTAGCCCCATTTCCTACAAAGTTTGATAGCTGTTTCAACACCCTCTGCACCAGTATTCATTGGTAAAACTTTGTCATAACCAAAAATTCCGGTGATGAATTTCTCATATTCACCTAAAATATCATTATGAAATGCTCTAGAAGTCAATGTTAGTTCTTGCGCTTGTTCAGTTAAAGCATTCACTATTTTTGGATGGCAATGGCCCTGATTTACGGCAGAATAAGCGGATAAAAAATCGAAATACTGCTTTCCATCTACATCCCAAACAAAAACACCTTCACCTTTAGTTAAAACAACTGGCAATGGATGATAATTGTGTGCGCCATATTTGTCCTCAAGTTCCATAGCCTTTGAGGCTGAAATTTTACCACTCATTGTCTTCTCCATTTTAGTTGATTTTAACTGATTTTTTATTTTCAAAAAATCCTCCACAAATATAATTACTTTTGTGCTGAAATGGGAAGAAAAAAGCTGAATAATGAAATAATTCCAGAAGTAAAATTACTGGACGCCTCATCCGATGGAAATGCAGTTGGTAAAGTAGGTGAAAAAGTGGTTTTTGTGAAGTATGGTGTGCCTGGAGATGTAGTAGATGTAAAAATCATTGGAGATAAGCGTAGGTTTTACGAAGGTGTAATCGAAAAAATTATTGAAAAATCTCCCGATAGAAGAGAATCTTTTTGTAAACATTTTGGAATATGTGGGGGTTGTAAATGGCAAAATTTATCCTACGAAAAGCAATTGTTCTACAAAGAAAAACAGGTAAAAGATGCTTTTGAACGAATCGGGCATCTAACTTGGAAAGAATGGCTTCCCATCAATGGCTCCAAAAGTGAAAAAGAATATAGAAATAAATTAGAATTTACCTTCTCGCAAGAGGTTTGGTTGGATCGTCATCATTTTGACAAATCAAAAGAAGGAGAAATTCATCCAGCGCTAGGCTTCCATGCTCCAGGAAGATTCGATAAAGCATTAAATATTGACGAATGCTTTTTAATGGATGATATCAATAATAAAATACGTAATTCGGTTCGTGAATTTGCACTCAAAAATGATTTTCCTTTTTTCCATATAAAAAAACAAGAAGGTTGGTTACGAAATATGGTGATTAGAACCACCACAACAGGAGAAATTATGCTCATCCTGATTTTCTTTTATGAGGACGAGGCCAATCGCATTAAGTTATTGAAACATATCCAAGATTCTTTTCCACCAATCACTTCCCTGCTCTATATTATCAACGGAAAAAAGAACGATTCGTATAGTGACCAAACGGTTCATACATTTTCAGGTAAAGATTATATCACCGAAAAAATGAATGATTTGCATTTTAGAATTAGTCCGAAAGCTTTTTTTCAAACCAATAACAAACAAGCAATTGAGTTATATCAAACGGCTTTTGATTTTGCCGAATTGACTGGAGAAGAAACCGTTTATGATTTATACACAGGAACGGGAACTATTGCCAATTTCATTGCTAAAAAAGCTAAAAATGTAATAGGAATTGAATATGTTCCAGAGGCCATTGAAGGATATTTTGACTACACAGATGTTCGAAAAACACGGACATCCGAATGTTATCATCACCGATCCTCCCAGAGCAGGAATGCATGAAGATGTGGTTTATACAATATTGAATGCCGCTCCTGATAAAATCGTTTATGTGAGTTGTAATCCCGCCACACAAGCTCGTGATTTAGCTTTCATGAAAGGACAATATGAAATTGTTAAAGTACAACCCGTTGATATGTTTCCGCAGACGCATCATGTGGAGAATGTCGTTTTATTGAAGAGATTGAAAAATGTAAAATGACAAATGTAAAATGAAGAATTGAGTGATCAGAAAAATTTCAATATTTAAAACTTCAATATTCAAAATTGAATTATGCTAGGTTTAAAACTCCCTACAGACCCGCGATGGGTAAATATCGTTGAAACAGATATATCAGAAATACTCACTGATCATGCTTGGTGTGAACAAAAAGCAGCCACGAATGCCATTACCATAATAGTTCGACATCCAGAATTTCCAGATATGGTTGACGAATTGAGCAAGATTGTTTTAGAAGAAATGCAACATTTCATTATGGTTTTAGGAATGGAAAGAAAAGATGAATACGTAAATGAATTAATGAATTACAGTAATAAAGGCGGAAGTAGAACGCAAAGATTAGTAGATCGCCTCTTATTTTCTGCTTTGATTGAAGCTAGAAGTTGCGAACGATTTAAATTACTTTCAGAAGAACTAAAAGACGAAAAATTAAAGACATTCTACCGAGAATTGATGATTTCTGAAGCGGGTCATTATACCACTTTTATTGGTTTTGCACGTAAATATGCCCAAGGTATTGATGTAGATAAAAAATGGGAAGAATTTCTAAAATTTGAAGCTGAGGTAATTTCGAATTATGGAAAAAAACAAACGATACACGGGTAAATTTAGTGTGATTAAAATACTTTTATGAAATATTGAAAATTATTG
>JBIPLT010000244.1:0-4858 GCA_044368255.1 Flavobacteriales bacterium | reverse complement strand
ACTATCTTTTGTCGCGCCAATACACATTTCAAAGGATGATTTTGCCTCTTCCGGGGTATATATCAATACGCCAAAAGTTTCCAATAAAGAAGCGATTGTCGAGGTGAAAACGCTAATTAAAAATACGCTTTCCGAAAGAAAAACAATTCGTATTATTCAAAAATACCGCGATCCAAACGGCAAAATTTTAATGGTCACTTCCACAAAATTAGTTTTGAATGCTGGGGAGACGCAAACTTTCGTCGCAAAGCCCGTAAAAATCAATACTCCTGAATTATGGTCGCCCGATTCACCTCAATTATATACGATTGTAACGAGTTTAGTCGATAAAAACAATCAAATAATTGAGGAAACCGAGAATAGGTTTGGATTGCGCTGGTTTGAATTTACGGTGGATAGAGGGTTTTATTTAAACGGAAAACAGTTAAAATTGATTGGTGTCAACCGACATGAAATGTACGAAGGTATGGGAAATGCGTTACGCGACGAGATGCACTTTCGAGATATGAATTTGATAAAAGAAATGGGGTGTAATTTCTTGCGAATTTCTCATTATACACAAGATCAACACATTTTGAATCTTTGTGATAAATTAGGTATTATTGCTATGATTGAAATTCCAATTACGAACGCTATCACTGAAAACGACCCCTTTTTGAACAATTCACTGCACATGGCCGAAGAAATGGTCAAGCAAAATTTCAACCATCCCTCCTTAGTTTCTTGGGCTTACATGAATGAGATTATGTTGCGTCCCCCTTTTATGAAAGACCCTGTTCGTCATGCGACTTATTGCAAAGAAGTAAACAGACAAGCCAAAGCCATCGAGAAATTAATACGCGAATTAGACCCCAATCGATACACCTTGATTCCTTGCCATGGTTCAATACAATCCTATAAAGATGCGGGGTTGTTTGAAATCCCAAAAATTGTGGGTTTGAATTTATATCAAGGCTGGTACAGCGGATTATTTTCAGGATTTGACAACTATTTAGATGATTTTCATAAACAATATCCGAACAGTCCTATCATAATTACAGAATATGGTGTCGATGTTGACTCTCGATTGCATTCCTACTTGCCGGAACGATTTGATTACACAGTTGAATACGGAAATTTGTTTCACGAGCATTATTTGAAAGCAATTCAGCAAAGAGATTTTGTTTCGGGAGCCGCAATTTGGAACTTAAATGATTTTTACTCTGAGGGGCGTGCTGCAGCGTTACCTCATGTTAACAATAAAGGTATAACAGGGTTAAATCGAGAAAAGAAAGATACTTATTTCTTGTATCAAGCCAATTTACTCAAAAACCCTTTTGTGGCTATAGGTTCCAATAACTGGTCAAATAGAGCAGGAATTGAAACGCAATCAGGCATTTGTTCACAATTAGTTGCGATCTACAGCAATTCGCCAAAAGTAGAAGTGATGCTAAACACGACATTTTTGGGTTCATTTACTCCAGTAAACGGCATAGTTAAAGTAGCGGTTCCATTTGTTAACGGAACTAATATTTTGAAAGCTATGGCCAAAAATGAAGGAACAGAAGCAATCGATTTTTACAAAACCAATTTTCAGTTGGTTCCAAAAAAACTGCAAGAGGCAAATTTTGCTTCTTTAAATGTGATGTTAGGTTCCAATCGTTATTTTGAAGACAAAGCGGCTGAAGTTTGCTGGATTCCAGAACAACCCTATTCTGAAGGAAGTTGGGGCTATATAGGGGGAATACCTTTTAAAACTAAAACAAGATTTGGCGAATTGCCAGCCTCAGAATTGGATATTCTAAATACGACCCAAGACCCTATTTTTCAAACACAACGCAACGGAATCGAAGCATTTAAAGCGGATGTTTCTGATGGGGAATATGAAATTTATTTCTATTGGGCACATCTTATTCCGGCAGTTCAAAAAGAGGCGTTGGCCTATAATTTAGGCAACACTTCAACGTATGAAAATGCCACTAATTATATTTTTGATGTTGTTGTAAATGGAAGCACGGTACTTCAAAATTTTGACATTCCCAGCCAAATAGGATCGGAAAGAGCCATTATAAAAAGCACACAAATTAACGTCAAAGAAGGCAAAGGAATTACCGTTAAATTGGATGCAAGTAAGAATGGGAAGACTTATTTGAATGCAATTAGAATTGTGAAAATTAACTAATTGTAACAAACAAGCAGATAAAAATAAAACTAATTCATTATATTTCGTGTACGAACACGTTTAAAAAACAATAATCAACTATAATCTAAATAACTAACCAAAAACCAATTAACTTTAAATTTTAAAAAATGAAAGAAAACGTAAAATTAAACAGCAAACAACAAAAAATAGCTTTGTTTTGTGCTTGTCTTGCCGGATTTGCATTCTCAGCAAATTATACCAATCATGCTCCTTTAAAAGAATGGTTGATGAAGAGTTTTGATACTCCCGAATTTCCTTTAACTAAAACAATGTTTGGATTTTTAACCACTGCAATTTTTTTGACACATGCCCTAATGCAAATTCCTGGGGGGCATTTGGCAGATAAATTTGGTCCAAAAAAAGTATTGTGTTTTGCATTGACAATTGTCTGTATTGGCAATTTTGGAATATCTTTTTCGGAGAGTTACAATCAATTATTATTTTGGAAATTTTTTATTGGTTTTGGCACAGGAGTTAGCTTTGTTTCGGGAGCACGCTATATCTATCAATCGATTCCTTTAGAAAAATTATTTATTTATCAGGGGTATTACGGGGCAAGTGTACTTTTGGGTTCTGGTTTTGTAATTTTCGCAGTGCCACAAATAGCACGAATTTTTGACAGTTGGTCACCTGCATTTATTTCCACTTCGGCAGTAGCTTTTATAACGTTGCTGACTGTATTTGTTTTTGCACCAAAACCTCATGCAAAAGATCATCCTCACAGTTCACTATTAACAATGCTTTCAAATGGACAATTGTATTTATTAGGATTGGTTCAAATGGCTTCTTTTGGTTTAGTAATCGTAATTGGATCATGGATTACAGAAATGTTAAAAGAAAATTTTGAATTTGAGAATAAATTAATAATCCCATTTATTGCTTCTTTGGTTTTATTGCTGGGAATTTTCACAAGACCTTGGGGAGGCAAATTAGTTTCGCAAATTGGAGTTCGAAAATTATTGATTATCAGTTTGCTTCTAAATGCAACCGGATGTTTTATACTAGCTTATTTCACCCCATTTCTTTACATTGATATTATAGCAATTGTATTATTGGGAATAGGCTGCGGATTGCCTTATGCAGGATTGTTTAATAGAGCTGCTAACTTATTTCCGGGGAGAGCTGGAGCAGCAATGGGTCTTGTTAACATGCTTGGAATTGTATTTATATTGGCAGCAGCTCCATTAGTTGGTAAAATTGCAGATTGGGCAGGAAATTTCTCCTCTGCTTTTATTTCCTTGGGGATATTTGCATTGATAGTATGCGCTATTTCAATTAGAATTAATAACGAGCACTTACAAAAATAACGTATAATATTTTTAAATTATAATTAGATAATGAACTTAATACAGATTTTTAATTTATCATTAGTAGAGCGAAAAGATAAAATTGCTTTAGAATTTGGGAGCGACAGCTATACTTTCGGGGAAATCAATCTAAGAAGCAATCGAATGGCCAATCTCTTGCTTTCAAAAGGGCTTGTTGCCGGAGATCGTATCTGTATTTACCTAGAGAATTGTGTCGAGATGATTGACTTGTATTTGGCTTGTGCCAAAACGGGAATTATATTCGTACCCGTTAATATCTTATACAAAGAAAGAGAAATTACCCATATTCTAGGGGATGCCGACCCAAAACTATTAATAGCGGATGTTGCCGTTCCCGGAGGTTTTCCGGCATTGCAATTGACTGATTTGATTCAAGAATTAAAAAATCAAAGTGATGCTGCCGTAAAAATCAGAACCACCGGTGATAGTCCTGCAGCTTTGGTGTATACTAGTGGCACTACTGGGGCATCGAAAGGAGCGATTCTGACGCATAATAATTTTATCTCCAATGGGATAAATTTAGTATGCAGTTGGCAAATAACCGAAAACGATCGTTTTCTGTTGGCACTTCCTTTATTTCATGTTCATTCCCTTGCGAATGGAGTTCATTGCTGGTTAATGAGTGGATGCACCATGCGTTTATTGGTAAGATTCGAACACCAAAAAGCGGCGAACGAATTCCTGGATTTTAAACCTAGCTTGTTCTTTGGAGTGCCAACAATTTACATCCGCTTGCTAGAGCAACCTAATGAAATAGCGAAAAAAATTGGTGCTTACATGCGATTGTTCGCCTGTGGTTCTGCACCATTGCCTCCTCAGGTGATGGAAGATTTTGAAACTAAATATGGCCACGTAATTCTAGAACGTTATGGAATGACGGAAACATTAATGAACATCAGTAATCCGTATAGTGGCGAACGAAGACCGGGAACGGTGGGATTTCCTTTGCCGGGGATATCAGCAAAAATTCTCTTGCCAGATGGAGAAGTGGCAGCAATCGACGAAGAAGGAGAAGTGTGTGTAAAAGGACCTAATGTTTTTGCAGGCTATTGGAAAAGAGATCAAGCCACTATCGATTCCTTTGTGGATGGTTATTTTAAAACCGGTGATATGGGCGTTATTTCCGAAGACGGTTATTTTACATTAAGAGGCCGAAAAAGTGATTTGATTATCAGTGGTGGATTTAATATTTATCCCCGAGAAATTGAAGAATTTTTGTTGGAACAAGTAGGAATTGCTGAGGCAGTTGTCGTTGGTATTCCACATGAAACAAGGGGAGAGATGCCGGTAGCTTACATTGTCCCTTCAGAAAATTATGATGCCATCGTAATTGAGGAATTGTGCAAAA
>JBIPLT010000005.1:0-38491 GCA_044368255.1 Flavobacteriales bacterium | reverse complement strand
TTGGATATCCCACAACAATTATACATCTCTTTCTTCAGCTGTACCATTCAAAAATTTCTTCAATATTTTTTCCATCCAACCCGTTCCTTCACGGCAAGGCGAACATTGTCCGCAACTTTCATGATGATAAAAACGAGTGAACGTAAATAAGTTTTTTACAATACTGGTATCTTCATCCATGACAATAAATCCGCCCGAACCTAACATGGTTCCAGTTTGAAAACCTCCATCCGCTAAACTTTCGTAAGTCATCAAACGGGGTTCACCTATAGCAGTTGTCAATATTAAATCAGCAGGTAAAATAGGAACGGAAGAACCTCCAGCCACAACTGCTTTTAATTTTTTTCCGTTGCGAATTCCTCCGCAATAATTATCGCTATAAATAAATTCTTCGACTGGAACACCTAATTCGATTTCATAAACACCCGGTTTATTAATATGTCCCGATGCTGAAATCAATTTTGTTCCTGTAGATTTTCCTATTCCTATTTTTGCATATTCTTCTCCACCCATGTTTACGATTGGGCAAACTGCTGCAATAGTTTCTACATTATTCACCACTGTTGGGCAACCCCATAATCCCGCCACTGCAGGAAACGGTGGTTTGATTCGTGGATTTCCACGTTTACCCTCTAATGATTCTAATAATGCCGTTTCTTCTCCACATATATAAGCACCTGCGCCCACTTGAACATAACAATCGTGAGAGAAATCTGTTCCTAAAATATTATTTCCTAACCAACCCGCAGCGTAGGCTTCGGCAATGGCTTTTTCTAAAATACGGGCTACATAAAAATATTCTCCTCGTATGTAGATATAAGATCTTTTTGCTCCTAATGCATACGAAGCGGTAATCATTCCTTCAATTAATGCATGAGGAATTTTTTCCATCAGATAACGATCCTTGAAAGTTCCCGGCTCAGATTCATCGGCATTACAAACTAAATAACGGGGAACGCCTTCTGGTTTTGCCAAGAAACTCCATTTTAATCCTGTTGGAAATCCTGCTCCACCTCTACCACGTAATCCCGATTTTTTTACTTCATCAGTTACCTGATCTGGCGTCATTGTTCTTAAAACTTTTTCTACTGAAGCATATCCGCCATGGGCGCGATAAACATCCAGTGTATTTATTCCTGGAACGTGATCATTATGTATTAAAAGTTTTCTTCCCATTTTAATTTTTGATTACAAGGTGTTTTTATAATCGTGATCCGTGTAATTCTTTTGTTTATTTTCTGTACGATAGTCTGCAATTAATTTATCTACTTTTTCATAGGTAAGATTCTCGTGATAACTTGCTCCACATTGTAACATCGGTGCAGTTCCGCAAGAGCCCAAACATTCAGCCACTTTCAAAGTAAACATTCCATCTGGAGTTGTTTCACCCGTTTTAATTCCTAATTTCCTCTCGATATATTTTACGATATCTTCTGCACCATTTAGCCAACAAGAACTAGTTTGGCAAACTTCGAATACACATTTCCCGACTGGTTTCAAATGAAACATCGAATAGAAAGAAGCTACTTCAAAAACTTCAATTGGTTTTATTTTCATTATTGAAGCAACGTAATCCATTGTTTCAGGACTTAACCATCCACCGAATTCCGCTTGTGCTACATGCAATATTGGGATAATTGCAGATTTTTGTTTCCCTTCTGGATAATTAGAAAGTAATTTCTGCACAGTAGCCATCGCTTCCTCACTAAAGCGAGTAAATTCCCTTTTGTTTGCGTTAAACTCTTGTGTTCCGTGAACCTCTGCTCCCATTTCTAAACGATATTATAAATTTCTTTTCTCTTCAATAAAAAATCAAGCATCCAACTCGCCTGCAATCACATTCAAACTACTCATTGTAATTATTGCATCACTCAATAAAGAACCTTTGATCATTTCAGGATAAGCTTGGTAATAAATGAAACAAGGTCTTCTGAAATGCAAACGATATGGTGTTCTTCCTCCATCACTAATTAAATAAAATCCAACTTCACCATTTCCTCCTTCTACACTATGATAAACTTCACCTTTTGGAATTTCTGTTTCTCCCATCACAATTTTGAAATGATAAATCAATGCTTCCATTTCGTCATACACTTTTTCTTTAGGAGGAAGGAAAAAATCAGGAAGTATTGCATGAGGAGGGCCAGCCGGTAAATTTTTTACAGCTTGTTCGATAATGCGAATGGATTGTTTCATTTCCTCGTTACGAACCATAAACCTATCGTAGGTATCTCCGCTCGATCCAACAGGAATAATAAAATCAAAATCTTGATAAGATGAGTATGGTGTTGCTACACGCACATCATAATCAACGCCTGCTGCTCTCAAATTTGGTCCAGTAAATCCGTATTCCAACGCTCTTTCTCCAGTGATAGGTCCGCAATTTACCGTGCGATCCATGAAAATTCTATTTCTCTCTAAAAGATTATTGAATTCTGCTAATCCAACTGGAAAATCTTTTAAAAATTTATGGATTCTATCCCAAGTGATTTGGCTCCATTCTCTTTCGAATCCACCAATACGAGAAATATTTGTAGTTAAACGTGCTCCACAAATTCCCTCGAAAATATCATAAATATGTTCTCTGAATTGAAATAAATATAAAAATCCGGTAGTAGCTCCAGTATCTTGTCCGATAATGGTATTACAAATAATATGATCAGCAATTCTAGAAAGCTCCATGATAATTACACGGAGATATTCAACTCTTTTCGGTAATTCAGCTTTAATCAATTTTTCTACTGTCATATGCCAACCCATATTATTGATTGGTGATGAGCAATAATTCAAACGATCGGTGATGGGTGTAATTTGTGCGTACGGTCTTCTTTCTGCCAGTTTCTCGAATGCGCGGTGAATATATCCAACTGTTGGAACAGCATCGTGAATAATTTCACCATCCATTTTAAGAACGTTCTGAAAAATACCATGTGTAGCAGGATGTGTAGGTCCAAGGTTCAGCGTGGTATATTCCTTTTCCATGCTATCTGAATCTGGGGCGATATGTTTTTGCTTTTTGCTCATCTGGTAGTGATGGATTTATCGTCCGAACATTTTATCTGATTTATCGTCTCTTGTTTGATCTTCCAAAGGATATTCTTTTCTAAGGGGGAAAATATCCATTTCATCCACATTTAAAATTCTAACTAGATTTGGATGTCCGGCAAATTTTACTCCGAAAAAATCATAGGTTTCTCGTTCCATCCAATTAGCTCCTGCCCATAAATCAGTTACTGACTTTATATCAGGTGAAGACATCGGAATGAAAGTTTTAACACGAAGACGAATATTTTTGGGCATATTGTGCAAATGATAAATCACACCTAACTCTTTTTCGTCTTCCGTTTGCATACCGGTTAAATCGGTAAGAAAATGAAAATTAAATTCTGAATCTTCTTTCAAGAATTTAAGAATATCATGTGAAGAATGAGATTTAATGGTAATCACCGGGAAATCGTAGAGCAACTCGGCTTTTACCAATTCACCTGGAAATTTCTCATTTAGTTTCTCTTCTACTTTATTTAAAAAATCACTCATTTCAATTATTTATTCGATTCCGTAAGAATTCAAAAGTTGTTTGTATTCGGGACTATGTCTTCTGCGGCTTTTTTCATTTTTAGCCAGTTCTTGAATTTTCATAATTCCATCAATGATTTGCTCTGGATTTGGGGGGCAACCAGGGACATAAACATCAACGGGAATAATTCTATCAATTCCTTGAAGAACGCTGTAAGTATCAAAAATTCCACCACTAGAAGCACAAGCGCCTACACTGATTACCCAACGGGGTTCGGCCATTTGCTCATACACTTGACGAAGCGTAGGGCCCATTTTTTTTGCGATGGTTCCCATCACCATTAAAAGATCGGCTTGTCGAGGAGAAAAACTTAATCTTTCCATTCCGAAACGAGCTAAATCATAATGAGAAGCCATTGTTGCCATGAATTCAATTCCGCAACAAGAAGTGGCGAAAGGTAAAGGCCAAAGTGAATTAGCGCGAGCTAATCCCATTGCAGCATCTACACGAGTAGCAAAGAAACCTTGCCCTTCTAAACCTTCTGGTTTATCCGCCAAAATTATCTTTGAATTTTTTATTTGCTCAGCCATTTTTTAATTTTCTAAATGATTAATCTTCCCATTTCAATGCTTTCTTAGAAAGCATATAATAGAACCCAACTAATAAAAGTGCGATGAAACTGAAAACTTCTATAATTCCTAAAATTCCTAATTCCTTAAAATTTGCGGCCCAAGGATACATGAAAATAACCTCGATATCGAATAAAACAAAAATAATAGCTACGAGAAAATATTTAATGGAAAAAGGAACACGAGCATTTCCTTGAGTTTGTATTCCGCATTCGAAAGCTTCTTGCTTTACTTTCGTTTTTCTGTTGGGACCCACTCTATGAGTTAAAAATAAAATAAAAACGGCAAATCCACCAGCAATGAGAAACATGATAAAAATTGGCAGATAATCTAATAATGTTCCTGAACCCATAATTAGTTTTTTTAGTTTGAAACGAATTCAAAAAACAACTTGAAAGATTGTTTTTATGAAGACATACCCCATTATTTTTCAGGGCGGAAGCAAAAGTAAGTAGTAGGTTATTGAAATACAAATTTAATTGGACCTAATTTATTTCATCAGAAACACAACCAAATTCAACGATACATTAAAGCCATTTAGGGTGATTTTATTCAATTTTATCTTAGAAAATTTAATTTGAATCTTTTATTTTTATTCCAACCCATTTTGTTTAAAAGATGTAAACTCTCCAAGCAGGAGAATCGCTAAGCAACTCTTTTTATGGAAGTTATTGTGCAATGGCGCTATATAACAGATTAAAATGAGATTTAGATTCTACTTTGGTAGGTAAACAAATCAAAATATCTTCCTTCTTTTTTGATGAGTTCATCATGTGTTCCTTGCTCGAAAATCTTTCCGGCTTCAATTACCAATATTTGATCTGCCTTTCTGATTGTGCTTAAACGGTGAGCAATAACAAATGTGGTTCTTCCTTTCATCAATTCTGCTAGACTCTTTTGAATTAGCACTTCACTTTCGGTATCTAAGTTTGAAGTAGCCTCATCCAAAATAATGATAATCGGATCAGCCAAAATAGCTCGGGCAATAGCAATTCGTTGTCGTTGACCACCCGATAATTTTACGCCTCTTTCCCCAATAACGGTATCCAAACCTTTCTCAAATCTATCGGTAAATTCGTTCACATAGGCAGACTTCACTGCATGTTGCAATTTTTCATTCCCCGCATTTGGGCGCGGAAATAATATATTCTCACGAATGGTACCTTCGAATAAAAAATCATCTTGTAAAACAACCCCTAAATAAGATCGGTAAGAATTCAAATCAACTTTTGAAAGGTCCTGACCATCCAGAGTAATTAATCCGGACTGTGGCTTTAAAAAAGTGGCGGCTAATCCTGCAATAGTAGACTTTCCTGAGCCAGAAGTTCCCACTAAGGCGGTTACTGAGCCCAACGGTGCATCAAATGAAATGGAATGAACTACTTCTTTTCCTTCTTCATAAGCGAAAGAAACATTATTGAATGTGATATCTCCTTTAATCGATGTCAATTTGATTGGGCGATCTTCTGCTCTATTTTCAGGCTCCATATCCATTATTTCTGCAGTACGTTCTAATCCGGCAAAAGCTTCGGTAAATTGGCTGCCAATATTGCTCATTTGAACTATTGGAAAAATCATAAAGCCTAACAACATGGTAAATTGAATAAATTCACCCGTAGAAAGCTCATTATTCATCATCAAATATCCACCAATTCCAAAAATAGTAACAGAACCCACACCCAATAAAAATGTTGCCAAACTAGTTACCATAGATGTTGCTGTTAAGCTTGTTTTTACATTTTGAAAAAGTTGATCGGCACCTCGTTCAAAAATTTTATTTTCTTGCTCTTCGGCATTGAAACCTTTGATGACACGAACGCCATTTAAACTTTCGGTTAATCTACCCGTTACTTCTGCATTCAGTTTTCCACGTTCTTTGAAAATAGGTCTAATTTTACCAAATGCTTTTAATGCGATAAATGCGAAAATACCAATGGGAATAATAGTTGAAAGTGTCATTATCCAATTTATTTGCAATAACCAAATTAATGCCACAATAGCCGTAATTGAACCGCCCACCAATTGTACAAAACCAGTTCCTACCAAATTTCGAACTCCTTCCACATCGGTCATAATTCTTGAAACCAAGGCGCCTGACTTATTATTATCAAAATAATTTATAGGCAAGGAAAGTAATTTCCTTTGAACTTGAACTCTGAGTTGAGAAATTAAATGTTGCGCTTCAACACTCAATAATTTGGTTAAATAAAAAGAAGTGATGGCCTGGATAGTAATAGAAATTAAAACAGCCACAAGAAAATATTTCATTAATTCCATATCTTTATTGGCCACAATATCATCAATGATAATGCCAGTAGAATAAGGCAAAACTAAACTTGCTGCGCGGCTGATAAAAATTAGTAGCAAGCCAACGAAAAGAATATTTCTTCGTGGCCAAATGATATCTTTAAAAACTTGTTTAAGGGTAACTTTTTTATTGCTCATTCGGCAAAGTAACGAAAAATTACTTACTTCAAATGGATACCTTATCGATTATTAATGTAGATTTAGTTCGCAACTAAAATTTAACGAAAACGATTTCATTCAAACGTATTCATTGTGGATTACAGCATTTGTTTACTTAATTTTACAATCCCATTAAATAGAACTTATGAAAATTGAAATATGGAGTGATGTGGTTTGTCCGTTTTGTTATATCGGAAAAAAACGAATTGAAAGCGTCATCAAAAAATATGATGGCGATGAAAAATTTGAAATTATTTGGAAAAGTTTTCAGTTAAATCCAAATGAACAAACGCAACCCGAATTAAACAGTCTGAAACATTTATCAGAAGCTAAAGGATGGTCGATGGAGCAAACTAAACAAATTACCAACAATGTTTGTGAGATGGGTTCAGCTTGTGAAATAAAATTTGAATTTGAAAAAAGCAAGGTAGTAAATTCATTAAATGCTCATAAATTTCTTCATTTGGCGAAAAAGAAAAATGTACAAAATGAAATGAAGGAAAAATTATTTCATGCTTACTTCACAGATGGAATAAATATCGATGATATAGAAAAGTTGGTTGAGCTTTCGATTTCATTGGGAATTAGTCGAGAAGATTGTATGCATGCATTTAATGATGCTGAAATTCTAAAAGAAATTCATTCTGATTTTTCGCATGCACAAGCTATTGGAATTCGCGGGGTGCCTTATTTTGTTTTTGATCGAAAATATGTAGTTTCAGGTGCGCAAGAAGAAACTGTTTTTAAAAATGTGATTCAGGAAATTTTAAAAGAGAGAATTTAAATAACTTTCGAAAAAACATAAAACGTTTCGAGCGCAATCTGTCTGCAGCGCTCATCGTATTTTTCACTTTGTTGAGGAGTATTATCAAATGCTTTAGGGTCATCGTAAGTTGTTCCTATTCGTAATTCAACACCAGGAATAAACGGACAATTCTCTTCTGCATCGCTGCATGTCATGATGGCTGTAAAATTAGTGAATGGATTTGCTTCATCAGTATAAACTTTAGAAAAACAAATAGACGGCTTATAATTTTCCGAATGATGAATTTCATAAATAGGATTTTTACCTTCTGTTGTTTTTCCAACGGTAAAACCAACTCGCTCTATTGCTGCAATAGCGTTTGGATTAAATGCTGTTGCCTGTGTTCCTCCTGAAAATGTAAATACATTCTTGATTCCAAAATAATCAGCAGCAACATTCGCCCAAATTTGTCCGAAATGACTTCTACGAGAATTATGTGTACAGATGTAAACCAAGTTCACCGATTTATTTTCTGCCTTTTTTGTAGAAATATAATCTGATATTTTTTCTAATAAGATTCTACGCTCAGATGAAATTAAATTGAATTCCTCTATTTGTGAATCGCAATACTTTTTTACAGCATCAAACATATTTTTCTTTGTAATAGATTTTAAAAACAAAATAACCTATGGCTGCTCCAATAAATGGCGCCGTGACATAAATCCATAAATTATCCCCATGAGCATAAATTATTGCTGGAGATAAAGATCGAACAGGATTAAAGGAAGCTCCCGAAATATTTGCTCCCAAATAAATTTCTAAAACTACCATTGCTCCAATAATCCAAGAGGCCGGAAGTAGGGTATTTCTCCCAGATGAAACAAAAAGAATGGTTAAAACCAATAGAAATGCTAATAAAATTTCGAAGAAAAAAGCAATTACTGGATGAACTGAAGGAAGCGTTAATGCTAGTTCAGTAAAATTTGGATAAATAAATTTCAAAATTCCAATTGCCGCAATTCCCCCAGTAAGTTGAGCTAAAAAATAGGGGATAAATTCTTTCCAAGGAAATCTTTTTGTTAAAGCAAAAGCTAAACTAACCGCTGGATTAAAATGCGCTCCTGAAATATGTCCGAATAAAATAATCATTAAAGTAACCATTGCTCCAAATACAGCAGAAATTCCCCATAAAGTTATTGCGCCATCTGTTTGAATATCGATGGCAATAGAACCTGCTCCAATAAAAAGAATAGCAAATGTTCCGAAAAATTCAGCGAGATAATTCTTCATTCGAAAGGATTAACAACAACCTCCGCCTGGCGTACAACAACCTTGTGATTTTTCTTGTAAAGAAGATAAACTAACTTTTAATTTATCGGCAGGGATTCCGCATTTATCAGCTGCTAAACAATTAGTATGTTTGGCTAACAAAACGAAATTTGTTCCATCAAAAGCTAAATCATATTTACCAATAGTGTCCGATTGATATTCTACTTCCACTTCCAAATCTTCTATTCCTAATGTTTTTTCAGAAAGTGAAATAATGTTGGTTAACTTTTGTGGAGCAAGACGATGGTCAAAATCTCCTGCTTCCCATAATTGAAAATTAGCTACTTTTTCGTTGCGAACTGATCCTCCGCAATCAATAAAATTTTTGGTAATCATTCCCACTTCGGTAACGTGAAAATGCTGTGGTACCATTTTACCATTAGGTAATTTAAAATTCACTTCATTAACGGTTGCCAATAATTTTTTTACATCTGAAAGTTTCATATTTTTATTTTTTTAAAATTTATTGTTTAGCAACAATTTTTTTTCTTCACTTGTAATTGAAATAATTCATTGAGATATTTCTTTGCATTCTCCCATTCTTTTTCATCTATACAATAACAAACCTTCACTCCAGAAATACTTCCTTTGATTAGTCCCGCCTCTTTTAATTCTTTTAAATGTTGTGAAACGGTGCTTTGAGAAAGTGGTAATTCATCCACAATATCTCCGCAAACACAAGCATTTTTTTGAATCAATAATTTGAGAATGGCGATACGTGCTGGATGAGCGAATGCTTTGGCGTACATCGCAATTTTATTGTCTTTTAAAGTAAATTCTTTTGCTTTGGTGGTTCCCATTATGCAATAAATATCTATCGCAATATTACGATAAATAAATATTCGAAATTCAATAATTCAAAATTAAATCATAATTACTTGATTATCCGCACAAGAATTTTAGAATGCAAAAACTTTCTTACTGTTTTTTTGGAGGCAATGCAAAAGCTACGGCTTCATGTTCGAAGTTTCCATTATGTGAACCATCACAAAATGGTTTGTTTTTGGAAAATCCGCAACGACAAAGCCCGATTACTTCTCTTCCTTGAAGATCATAATTATTTCCTGCTCTATCTACAATTTCGAAATCACCTTCTATTTTTAGTGATCCATTATTATTGATGGTAATTTTTGTCTTTGACATATTTCTTTTTTTCGAAAGATAGTGAAATGACGGATATCACTTCTTGTAAATTTTAAATTGGTTAAAATAATTTGGTAATATTGTTGATTAGTAAGATGAAAAAAGCTTTAATCATTCAAGGTGGAGGATTCCGAACGGCATTTAGCGCTGGAGTATTGGATGCATTTTTGAAAAACAATTATAATGATTTCTCGCTCTATGCCGGTGTATCAGGAGGAGCGATTGCTGCTTCCTATTTTTTTGCTGAACAACCTAAACATTGTTTTGAAGCCATTAGTTTTTTAGCAGCGAATAAACATTTTCTTGATCTCACCAAAATGATGAGCACAAGTGGAATGATGAACGTAGAAATATTCAATGATATTTCGAATAAGCACATGCCATTTGATTTTGCTTTAGCAGAAAGAAACTTAAAAAATAAAAAGTTTGTGATTGTGATGACAGATAAACAAAATGGTCAACCCTGTTATTATGTTCCCGAACCTAAAACATGGCAAGACGCCATTATTGCATCCTGTTCCCTTCCATTTATCACCAAAGGAAAACATCAAGTAAACGGAAAAGAATTTATGGATGGAGCTTGGAGTGATCCGCTTCCTATCAAATGGGTGGTGAAACAAGGCGCAAAAGACATTACGATTGTTAGGACGATGCCCGCCAATGAAAAAATTGGAAAATCTTGGTTAGATTTAATTGGAGAAATCTATTATTTACGAAATCCATCCTTAAAATCTGCGTTTACTAAAAACCATCAACTTTATAATCAAGCGGTAGATTTTATTAATGATCCACCTAAAGGAATAACGATTCGTCAAGTAGCTCCTGATGAAAATCTAAAGGCAGGTTTATATACGAATTCAAAAGATGCAATACGTGAAGATTATGAATATGGGCTAGAAAAAGGCGAAGAATTTTGTAAAAACAACTAATTCTATCTGCTTTTAGGTTTCTTAACAGTCATAATGTTATTATTTCCTTTTTCTAAATGTATGGCAATGATAATGCTCGAATATATTTGAGGATATTCAAAAATTATGAGCAAAATATTTCCAACCAAAAGCCTACTAAATCGCAAAATGATTTATGCTTCGGCAGCCGTTGTATTAATGGTATTCGCATTTGTCATGTTTAAAGCAGATTCACATGAAGTAAATGAAGCCTTACATCCCACCCAACAATATTCTTCTTGGGCATTTTTAATTGGAGCAGTTAGTGCAATTTCACTTTTACTGGGGTCGATTGTTGGAATTATATTTACTCCGCGCCCATCCATCACAGCAACTCTAACTGCATTTGGTGCAGGTGCCTTATTAGCAGCTTTGAGTGTTGAGTTAATAGCGCCAACCGTTATTGATATTGTAAACCACAAACATGATGGCACACCGGGTGCAGAATCTCATGCTATTTACACTATGGCATCTCTTATCATTGGATGTATTTTAGGAGGAGTTTTGTTTGTGATTGGAGATGAATTATTAAATAATCGCGGCGCCTTTTTGCGAAAAGTATCAACAATGATAGGCCATATGAATATTGTTGCTTTAAGAAAGTCACAAAAGCAAATAGATAATGATGAGCATATTTTAGAAAGCGAAGAAATGAAATCAGAAATCAAAGAACATGGTAATGCTCCCATGTCGATTTGGTTAGGATTATTGATTGATGGTATTCCTGAAAGCTTTGTGATTGGAGCAGGATTCTTGACATTACTCTCGGCACAAATTGGCGCTGGGGTTGATCCTGCATTTACCGATATTATTCCATATACTTTGGTAGCCGGTTTATTTTTATCCAATTTCCCAGAGGCGATGTCGAGTAGTATCGGAATGAAAAAACAAGGAATGGGTGCTGGAAAAATTCTTCTCCTATGGGGATCACTGGTGTTGATTATTGCTATTGGTTCTGTGGTTGGTTATTACATTGGGGCAAGTATTCCTCATGAATTAGAAATTGGAATTGAAGGATTGGCCGCAGGCGCGATGCTCACGATGATAGCACAAACCATGATTCCAGAGGCGGTTCATATTGGTGGTCCGAAAATAGTTGGACTTAGCGTTTTGATTGGCTATTTATCGGCAGTTGCGTTTAAATTGTTTGAGTAAAATAAATTTTAGGTTATGGAAATGTAACGAAATGAATTTTTCCTTACATTTAACAAAATCAAATTGGTTTGAAAAAACTTCTACTCTCTCTCCTCTCTCTCGCCCTGTTCTATCCGCTCTGCTATTCGGGTGGATTTCAAATTAATTTGCAGGGCCAGAAGCAAACAGGAATGGGTCATACAGGTGTTGGACTTCTTTCAGATGCTACCACCATTCATTTCAATGCAGGAGCGATGTCGTTTTTGAAAAATCAATATTCATTTTCATTAGGTAGTAGTTTAATTTTTCCTCGTGTTACTTATCTCGAACCTGCTCCAGGAAATTATACAGAAGAAACCGTTCACAATATCGGAACTCCCATTTCTTTTTATTTTGCTGGTAAGGTAAATAAAGTAGAAGGTCTCTCTCTCGGAATTGGTGTATACAATCCTTATGGAAGTAAACAACAATGGCCAGATAATTGGATCGGGCAATTTCTCATTCGTGAAATAGATCTAAAAACATTTTTTGTTCAACCCACCGCTAGTTATAAAATCAATGATAAATTAGGAATAGGCGCTGGCTTTATTTACGCCTTTGGCTCATTTGGATTAAAAAAAGGAATTCCTGCTCAAGATATGTCTGAGGTATATGGTGATGGAAATTTATCAGGAAAGGCTTCTGGCGTGGGATATAACGCAGCTATTTATTTCCAACCTGATTCTACTTGGAGCTTTGGTTTAACTTATCGCTCAGCAGTAAAAACATCGGTTGAAAATGGTACAGCCCAATTTAATGTAGCTTCTTCATTGGTGCAATATTTTCCTACTACAACATTTTCTACTCAACTAGAGTTACCACAAGTCATTTCATTTGGAGCAGGATGGACAAAAAACAAATTACGATTGGCATTAGATATAAACTATGTGGGATGGAAATCATACGATTCGTTGGTTATTGATTTTGCCGACAACACAGAGAAGTTAGAAGATATTCAATCGCCGCGCAATTACGAAAACAGTTTCATCTTTCGTATAGGAAGTGAATATACTTGTAAGAATAAATATGTATTTCGTTTGGGAATGTATTATGATATGACACCTGTTCAAGACGGATATCTTACGCCAGAAACTCCTGATGTTGACAAATTAGGAATTACCTCTGGTTTCAGTTATCATATAAATGAAAAAATCAATTTGGATATTTCATTTTTATTTATCGAAGGTAAAAAACGTTACGATGAAAATTTTGAAACCCAATTTGCGGGGACTTATAAATCACGTGCATTCATTCCAGGATTTGGATTATCCATTTTCTTATAATTAAAAACGTAAAAAATGTTTACTATGAATAAAATCTACTCTTTTACTAAATCGGTTGCGATAGCTTCCTTACTCATTTTTTCAGTAAAGAACTCTTCAGCACAATGCGGGCAACGTTACCATGATAAAATTTTCATGGATTCTGTGGTTTCCAATATTCAATACGGAGCCAACCTAAAAATGAATAACACCAATCAGAATCTCTTATTGGATATTTATTTTCCGAAAGGAGGTAATGAAACCAGTCGCCCTTTAATTATTATTGCGCACGGAGGAAATTTTTTAGGTGGTGCAAAAAACGGAGCAGATGTAAAACCCCTTTCACAAGATTTTGCGAGAATGGGTTATGTGGTTTCCTCTATCGAATATCGTGTGGGAATGACCAACTTTCCTTTCCCTGGCCCTGATTCTACCGATGCAGGCGAAGCTGTAATCAGAGCTGTGCATGATCACAAGGCAGCGGTAAGATTTTTTAAAGACAGTTATGCCAATGGAAATCCTTATGGAATTGATACCAGCTTGATTTTCGTGGCTGGAGTTTCTGCAGGGGGGTTTATGGCATTGCATACCGCTTATATGGATGATATAACTGAATTTCCAATTTATCTCGATACGGTGAACCAATATGGATTAAGTGGTGGAGTTGAAGGAAACAGTAATAATCTTCCTTACCGATCAAATGTTGCAGGAGTGATAAATATTTGCGGTGCTATTGGTGATACGGCTTGGATTGATGCTGGCGATGTACCCGTACTTTCTTTTCATGGAAACCTTGATGGAACTGTTCCATTTGGTTCATCAGAAATTACTTTATTAGGTCTTTATCCATTATTACTTGTTCACGGAAGCGAATCAATTGCTTTGCGTGCTGATGAAGTTGGAGTTGAAAACTGTTTTGAAATTCACGAAGGACAAGATCATACTCCGCATATTAGTAACGCTCAAATTTACGATACCACATTAAATATTTCTAGAAATTTTTTAGCGAAATATGTTTGTGGAGATGCCATGAATTGTAGCTATGGTCCAACCATTACTTCAGTAAATGATTGGGAAGAAGTAAATAATATAATTTCAGTTTATCCAAATCCTGCAACCAATTATACAGAGATTCTTTTCAATGAAAATAATTATGGATCAGATTTTAATCTTTATGATATCCATGGAAAATTAATTTCTTCGCAAACTATCACTGGAACAAAAATGACAGTAAACAGAAATAATTTGCCAGCAGGAATTTATTTTATTCGAATTACGAATGGAGAAAAAGTTCAAACGAGTAAGTTAATTTTTGAGTAATATTTTTGGAGATTTTATTAGGAAAGGGAAGTGAGAGCTTCCCTTTTTTTGTTTTAATAAACTCTTCTACACCTCCCCTGTACTCCTTTCAGTCGTGAGAAAAGTTCTTAGGGGAGGTGTCGAGTCTTCGATACGGAGGGGTTGGACCCCTTCCCCGCATTCGCGGTACTTCACCTTATCAAGGGGAAGAGTTGGATAGCTCCGAATTTTAACTCTGCAATAATTACAAAATCTCACAAATTAAATACAGAATTTTTAAGCATCCTTGTATTTACTCCTCCACTTGATAAGGGGAGGTGGCGAGTCTTCGAGACGGAGGGGTCTGATTTAAAAAATAATTTTTGTGAGACACGAATTACTCCCTACGGTTGTGAAAAAGTTATTCCCTTCGGTGATGAGAAAGTTACAAATCCGCGCCAACTGGCTAATGTAATTTCAACATTTGTTTCTTACAAATAGAAAAGTAGTTTCGAATCTCATCAACAAAACCCTAAGGAAACAAAACTCCATTACATTGCTCACATCTAATGGTAGGAAGTGAACTATGGTAATAACTATTAATCGCTAAAATAAATTGATTGGCAATTAATGCTGCACCTTTTTGAGTAGGATAATATCCATCCAATCCAAAAAATCCACCACGGGCAAATTCATTAGTAAATAAAACTCCTTGACTTAGCACTCCTGTTTTAATTCTTTCGAAATAAGAATTCATATCTGCGACTGCCAAATTGTATTGTGCGGCTTTTTGACGAATTAAATTATTGAATTGTGTAATACGAGAATTTATCAAACTTACCTCAGCAGTATCTAAAACATAACGATCATGAATTACATTGGCGATTAATCCATAATAATAACATTTCATAGAATCTGTTGGAACAATTAAAGTGAAATAATCTCCCTCTATCATTTGACGATATCCAAAAGGCGCAGCTGGATCTTCCATTACCAACGCATTTTTGCCAACCTGAAAAGAAATATGAGTCATTCCTGCGTTCGTAAAAGTTACATTGGCTGTATCCGCATCATCCTGTGTCAAGTCGGCCACATTCCAGGGAATGGTGGTGTAATAAGGAAAAGCATTTAGCTCTGGAATAGTAGCTAAAACACCATCAGCGCCAATCAAAGCTAAAGGTGCAATTAATGAATCCAGATACAATGAAAAATCTGAGGCCGTTAATAAGCTCACTCCTCTACCCCCATTTCTTGCAAACTGAAAAATATCTTCTAAACCTGGCCAAGCCATGAAAAAAGTTGGGTTTCTAGTAAGTGCTGCGTTCATTACCGAAACATTACCAAAAGAAGCAGCCACTCGATGATAAAAAACATTTTGAGAGGAATAATTAGATTTGAATAAATCACTCATTCGTGTAAATGGAAATGCAAAATCATTTAAAGCTGAAATTGAAACGGGATCTAAATACGGTTGAGCAGTACCAACATTGTGAAAAGATTTTACTGGGCCGATTGAAACTTCACCTTCACAATTGGTACGGTTGGCCATTTTGGAGGCGGTAATAAATAATCCTTCCCAAGGTTTGGACGACATGCCCAATCCATTATTGTCTGGCATCAATGCTTGATTAAAACCATCACCACCTGCTTGCGCCATCGAAGAAAAAACCAATGCCGCAATCGATCTGGATTGGCCGTCTTTGAATAAAGCCCCATCTTGATAGCCTGATAAATATCCATCACCAATCACAATGAATCTTGTAAAATCAGTGTCTCCACTTTGAATCACGGGAGGTTCAAGTTCGGGAGAACAAGAACCAATGAAAAATAAAGTAGATATTGAAAAATACAGATTGAATCTTTTTAGCATAACCTAAAATTAGTAGTGCTAAAGATAATATTTTATGCCTGAAAAAAAAATCTATCCCAATAATCTAATCAATACTCAGCGAATCAATCTGCTTTCTCGGGACTAATTTTGGTTACCTTAAATTCTGTTCTACGGTTCAATTGATATTCTTCTTCAGTACATTCGGTGTGATTGGTGCATTGGTTCACTGGTTGGGTTTCGCCATACCCTTTGGCAGTGATTCTTTCGGCTGGAATTCCTTTAGAAATAATATAATTCACAGCTGCATTCGCACGTTTATCAGAAAGCACCAAATTATAGTGATCACTTCCTCTCCAATCGGTATGCGAACTCAGTTCGATAGTGATGGTAGGATTTTCATTCAAGATTTTCACGAGTCTTTCCAATTCCAATGCGGCATCGGCACGAATTTCCCATTTATCAAAATCATAAAAAATGTTTTCAAGAACAATCGGTTTATCAATGATGATTTCCTCCACTTCGAAATCAGCATAAAAATTTTCAGAATACTTTTTTTCCTTTGTGGAAATAATATCCGTACGGGTAAAACATCCTATTTTTGTGCAATACAACAAATACTCTTTTTCGAGTTCCAATTTCATCTCGAATTTTCCATTCTTATTAGTCGTTTTGCTGATGATTTTTCCAGTAGAAGCATCCGTGATTTCTACTCTAACACCTTCTACTGTTTGTTGTGTTCCTTTTTTTCGGGCTTTACCATACAAAATAAAAGTAGGTGGATTTTTTTTGAAAGAATATAATTCATCATTTCCATTTACTCGGGTAGAGGTGACGAATCCATCCACTTTATTTTCAGTTATTGTGTAGGAAAAATCATCGTATTTTGTATTTAACGGATAATTCAAATTCTCTGGTCGCGCCCAATGATCTACATGCATTGTGGTCATATAAACATCTAGTCCTCCCAATGAATTATGTCCGTTGGAAGAAAAAAACAAGGTTCCGTCTTCATGGAAGTAAGGAAACATTTCATTCCCTCCCGAGTTCACCATATTTCCCAAATTTTCTGGCTTCGACCAATTCGTTCCATCAAATTCTGTTTTATAAATATCCGTGCCACCGTTTCCTCCTGGCATATCAGAAACAAAATACATTGTTTTCCCATCCTTGCTTAATGTGGGGTGACCACAAGAATAATCATCGCTATTAAAAGTCAATAATTCGGGTTCCGACCATTTATCCTTTTCGAGGATGGATTTATAAATTTTCAAATTGCTAACGTTCTTCTCATTTTTATCAAGTTTACGATTATTCAAATATGCACTTCGTGTAAAATAAGCGGTATTTCCATCAGCAGAAAATGTTGCGGGGCCTTCATGAAATCTTCCATTAATATTTCCCTGTAAAGCAACTGGACTCATCCATTTTCCGGATTCATCTTTCTCCATAAAATAAAGATCGAGATAAGAATTTCCAGTCCATGGATTTGTTTTCTTTCCAGAAAATGCGGGTTTATCTGCTGTGAAAATGATTCCATCATCATAGAAAGTTGTTCCGAATATATTGGTGAGTTCGGGAGTTTCAATCTTGTTCATGGAATAAAGTGTGGTATCGCGGTATTTTTCGTGAACAGAAACACAAGAAGTCAAAATCATCTGTGCAAAAAGATCTTTCGGATTTTTTTTCAGATAAATCTTTACATATTCTATTGCTTCCCTATATTTTCCTCTTTCTAAAAGTATAGAAGCGAAATTCAGATGTCCGTCGATTGACAATTCTTTTCGTTCAATGACTGCGCGATACGTTTTTTCAGCTTCCGTAATACGGTTGGTACGTAAATAGGAATACGCTAATTTTTCACGTGAGTCGGCAAAAGATTCTTTTTTTAATGCTTTTTCATAATGAGAAATAGCATTATTGTATTGCCAACGATCAAATTCTTTATTGGCTTTCTTATTGTAATAACCCGCACAAGCGCTGAAAAAAATCAACGAAGCAATGAGCGACAGAGGGTAGAAACGAGTTTTCATACTTGATTAACTTTAGAAGAAACGAGGAGTTTTTACTTTTGTGAAATCTTTTCCAAAATCATATCCAATCATCAATTCATGCGTACCTGAAGAATAATTTCGGATTTTAGAAAAAGTCATATCATAAGCATAACCAACTCTAAAACGCATGTTAGCTTGATATTCTGCAATAAAAGAAATAGCATCACCTGTTCGGAAAGATGTTCCCAACCAAATCATGTCTTTGTACAAGAAAGCAATATTTAAGTCCATTTGAATTGGAGCAGCAGGCAATACTTTTATCAAGGTACTTGGCTTAAATTTCCAATTCTCATTCAAATCAAAAATGTATCCCCCCGTCACATAATAATGTCTTCGTAACTCACTTGATTTAGCAATATTAAAATTGAAATTATTTCCTGGATCAAATGCTAATGTGGTAGGAATAGAAATTCCTGCATAAAATTTCTGATGATAATAATAAGCGCCAAATCCAAATTTAGGAACTACTTTTCCAACCAAATCACTTGCATAAATCTGATCGTTCTGATCCCAAAACACCAAATCGGTTAATTGTGCTTTGTATTGTGAAACGCCACCTTTAAGGCCGAAACTTAATTTTCCAGTTCCCAATTTCAAATGATAGGAATAACTCAGAAAAAAATCAGTTTGTGTGGTCACGCCAATTTTATCGTATCCTCCAATGAGACCGAGCCCCATATTCTTTCCGTAAATTGGGCCATCAACAGCGAATGAACCACTTTGTGGTGCACCATCAAATCCTACCCATTGTTTACGAAAAAGTAATGTGCTCGAATAATAATCATGTGAACCTGCATACGCTGGATTCAAATAAAGTCCATTGAACATATACTGACTGTACATGGCTTCCTGTTGTGCATTCACCGTTACCAACGATGACACAAACATTAGTAGTAATAAAGTCTTTTTCATTATCCTATTTTTTTAGTCTCATTTTTTTATCTCGTTCTTCTTAAATCAACATATCCAGATAGCGGTTCGATATCGATACCATTAAGTACAAGCACTACGAAGTAAGTTCCGTCGGGCAATTCATCACCTCCTGTATTTGTTCCGTTCCAACGATTCTGATAACCGCTTTCTTTATAAACTATATTTCCCCAACGATTGTAAACTTGAATTTCATTATCCGGAAATGCTTCAATTCCTTTTACCACGAAATAATCATTTGCACCATCTCCATTCGGAGAATAACCAGTAGGCATCGCTAATTCGAAAGGTTCGCTCAATATGATTTTATCCGTTACCATACAACCATTTTCATCGGTAACAATAACGTTATAAGTTCCAGCAAACAAGGAATACAAATTCGCTACTGAATCATTTGTTTCCACCCAAAGGATAGAGTAAGGTGGTAGTCCACCATTCACTGTCAATTCTATTTCACCATTGTTGCCTCCATAGCTGCTAACATTGAAACCATTTCCATATATCGGACTATTCAATATAACTTCTAGTAAAGTTGGTTCATTGATGAGATAATCCATAGTAATTGTACAAAGATTGGAGTCTGTAACGGTTACTGTATAAAATCCAGCTGTTAAATCAGCAATATCTTCTGTAGTATCCCCGTTTGACCAAGTATACGTGTAAGGAGAAGTTCCATTTAAAACATAGATATCAATTGCACCTGTAGCATTTCCAAAACAAATTAAATCGGTCAATTTATCGATAACGGAAATATACGATTTACTGTCAATGGAATCAGTATAAATCAACGCACAACCTTTGTCATCGGTCACCGTCACTGAATAAGTTCCAGCTGGATAATCCACCAAATCTTCTGTCATCACTCCACCTGTCCAATCATATTGGTAATTTCCATTACCACCCATTACAGTTACATCTAATGTTCCATCTGAACCACTACAAGTAGCAGATGTTGTAACTGCGGTTAATTCGAGAGAATCTGGTTGAGTAATTTCAATAGTTAATGAATCCAAACATCCGTTGGCATCAGCAACAATCACTTCATAACTTCCAGAAAACAATGTATCCATATCTTCATCAGTTGAAGAATTACTCCAATCATAACTGTAAGATGGAGTTCCTCCTGTAATAGAAACATCAACGGATCCTGTATTATTTCCATAGCAATCTGCAACCTCATGTGTTTCACTTAATGAAAGTTTTTCGGGCTCAACTATGGATGTGTTGATTGATGATTTACAACCAAACGTATCAATCACCGTTACCGAATAATTTCCTGGTACCAAAGAATCTAAATCTTCGGTATTAGCATTATTTAACCAATCAAATATAAATGGTGACGTTCCTGAATTCACTGTAATGTCAATCATTCCGTTTTCAAACCCATTACAAGTTACGTTGGTGGCAACAAAAGTAATTTCAGGTGTTGGATGAATGGTTACATCAAAAGAACAAGTAGAAATATTTCCATTTCTATCTGTAATGGTGTAAATAACATTGGTCGTTCCCACTGGGAAAATGGAGCCAGATGGTAATCCTGAAGTTTGTGTGATTGTAGATACAGAACAATTATCCGCTGCTGTTGGCGCAGAAAATGTAACCAACGAATCACAAGAACCAATGTTAGATTGACAAGTTAAAACAGTTGGAGCTTCATTATCGGTAATGGTTATATCAAAGCTACAGAGTGAAATATTTCCTGCAAGATCGGTTGCAGTATAGGTTACAGTGGTAGTTCCTACTGGGAAAAGAACGCCTGAATTATGATTCGAAATAAAGGTGACGCCACAATTATCAGTTGCTGTAGGAATCGTCCAATTCACAATTGCACCACATTCTCCCAAATCAGTATTGGCAATAATATCCGAAGGGCAACCAGAAATCACAGGAGAAAGTGTGTCTTCAACGGTTACATCAAAATTACAGGTTGCAGTGTTTCCCACATTATCCATTACAGTAATCACCACATTGGTTGTTCCTGTCGTTATCAGCGTTCCTGTTATGGGAAGTTGAGAAATGGTATAACCGCAGTTGTCAGTGGCAACAATAGATGCGGTATAATCTACTAAAGCATATTCACAAGAATTATTTGCAATTACCGTTTGATCTAAAACGCAAGTTACGATTACTGGATTCTCATCATCGGTAATAATTATATCTTGTGTGCATTGTGCAGAATTTCCATTTACATCGGTAACCGTCCATGTAACGGTGGTTGTTCCCACTGGGAAAAATGCAGGAGCATCATTAGTAATTAAATCAACCGAACAATTATCGAATGTAGATGGAGTAACTAATAAAACGGTAGAAGATCCACAAGCTCCATTATCGTTGCTTTGTGTTATAGCTGCATTGCAAATGATAACCGGATTTTGACTATCGGTTACGATAACATTTTGTAAACAAGTTACTGAATTTCCATTTACATCTGTTACCGTCCAAGTAACAACAGTAGTTCCTACTGAAAATACTCCAGAGGCATCATTTGTTATTGTAGAAATTGTACAATTATCCGTGGCAACAGGTGTTCCTAAATTTACGTTCGCTGCAAAACAAGAACCATTATCCGCATTTACATTTACCGTTGCAGGGCAAGTGGTGATGATTGGAAGTTCATCATCAGTTACGATTACATCTTGTTCACAAGTTTCCATATTTCCATTGGCATCTGTGATGGTCCAAGTCACTGTGGTGGTTCCAACAGGGAAAGTTGCAGGTGCATCACTTGTAATCGTAGCAATACCACAATTATCGGTTACGGTTGGTGCAACCAAATTCACATTGGCAGAATCTATGAAACAATCATTCGGATTGGTGGTTGTATTAATATCTGCAGGGCAAAAAGTAACTACTGGTAATTCATTATCGATGATAGTAACATTTTGTGTGCATTGTGCAGAATTTCCATTTACATCGGTAACCGTCCAGGTAACTGTGGTGGTTCCTATTGGGAAAAATGTAGGAGCATCGTTGCTAACAGTATTTACATTACAATTATCAGAGTTAAATGGAGTTCCTAATGAAATTGTATTCGATCCACAAATAGTAGGATTATTATTTTCTGTAATGTTTGCAGGACAAACAATCACTGGATTTTGACTATCGGTTACGATAACATTTTGTAAACAAGTTACTGAATTTCCATTTACATCTGTTACCGTCCAAGTAACAACAGTATTTCCTACTGAAAACGCTCCAGGTGCATTGTTAGTTAAAGTAGAAACTGAGCAATTATCCGTTGCAACAGGTGTTCCTAAATTTACGTTCGCTGCAAAACAAGAACCATTATCTGCATTTACATTTACCGTTGCAGGGCAAGTGGTGATAACAGGAAATTCATCATCAGTTACGATTACATCTTGTTCACAAGTTTCCATATTTCCATTGGCATCTGTGATGGTCCAAGTCACTGTGGTGGTTCCAACAGGGAAAGAAGCAGGTGCATCATTAACAACGGATGCAACTGCACAATTATCATTTGTTGTTGGTGTTCCCAATGAAACAGAAGTAGCATCCGCAAAACAATCACCTGCATCAGTAGTTACTGTCACATCTGTTGGGCAAATAATAGTTGGTAATTGCGTATCGACAACAGTAATATTAAAACTACAAGTGGCAGTTCTTCCCTGCGCATCAGTTACTAAAAATGTATTTGTAGTAAGTCCTGTTGAAAAATTGGAGCCACTAGCTAAACCTGCAGTTTGTGTGGTAATGCTTCCTGGGCAATTATCCGTTCCAACAGGTGTTCCATAAATTACATTGTCAAAACAAGAATTCAAATCGGTATTAGTAGTAAAACTTCCTGGGCAAGAAATAGTAGGATTAATTAAATCTATTGTCGTTCCAACTACTACATTAACCACTTTTGAACAACCAAATAAATCTCTTACAGTTACTGCATACGTTCCTGCAGTCAATGAAGATAGTGTATAAGAACCTCCCATAATAGTAATTTCATTTCCTACTGGATTTCCAGATGAGGGTCCTGTCCAACTTACATGGTAAGGAACCACTCCTCCATTGGCAGAAACAATGATACTTCCATCATTACCATTGAAACAATTTACTGAGTCTGCCGTTATGTTCACGGTAACTTCATTGGGAATGGATAAATTATAGGGAATAGAGCGACAATTGGATGTATCTTCAATTACAATCTGATAATTACTTCCAACTGGAACTGAAAGTATATAAGTTCCTTCTGTGTTAAATGTAGTTCCATTATTGGTAGAAATTTGATAAGGACCGCCATCACCTCCTATTGGTAAAACTTCTATTGTCATAGTGGGTGATCCAGGAGTTACACAAAGAGGCAAATTAACTCCATTACTAGTAACAGCTGGATTAATGACAATCGAAGTCGGTGCGGTCACTGTACATGCATTTGCATCGGTAGCTGTAACTGTATGTGTTGCTCCAATCATCAAAGATGTAGAATAAATTCCAGAAGTCAGCGGTGCGCCTCCATCAAAAGAAAGCGTGTATGGCCCTTCTGTTCCCCCAGTAATACTGTCCACCTCAACAACGGTTGTATTTGCTCCTGGTATAGGGCAATTCACAATTGAGGAGTGAATCGTAACTTGTTGCGGTTCGTTCATGTAAAGATTTACGATATTATTTTTTGAACAATTATTGGCATCAGAAACTGTCAACAAATATTGACCAGGTGATAATCCCGATAAATTTTGGGTATTCGATGTTCCCGTTGGATATATCCAAGAATAAGAATAAGGTGTTTGTCCGCCTGAAATAGTTGCATCTATCGCTCCATTATCGGCGCCGTAACATGTGATATCCGTTACAGTATAAGTGGTAACTATTTCATCGGGTTGATCGATTCCTGTACTTGCATTGACCACACAACCATTCGCATCAATTACCTTCACGCTATACGTTCCAACTCCTAATCCAATTACATCTTCGGTAGTCGCAAATTGTAAATTTCCAGCTGTATTATTAATCCATATAAAACTAAATGGATATGTACCTCCCGCAATCGATAAATCAATCGTTCCATTTGTTTGTTCGTAACAAATAATATGATTCGGACTTAAACCTATAGAAAGCACAGAAGGTTCATCAATAAAAAAGTTCTGAATCACCACGCATTCTTGCGCATCCATTATGGACAAAGTATGCGCTCCTCCACTCAAGTTTGTAAATTGTGCTGTTGGATTAGATAGAAAAATTCCACCATCTAATGAAAATAAATAAGGAGCTGTTCCATGCGCTACCAATACAGTTGCTGAACCATCGGTTAAACCATTACAAGAAATATCATTTGTAATAACTGCCGCTTGAAAATTATTACATGGAGGTTCGTTGATTTTTACGTTATCGGTAATCATACAACCATTATCATCTGTTATATTAACAGTGTATGTTCCTGCTGGTAAATTATGAGCTGTTTGAGTAAATTGAGCGGGAACGGTATTCCAACTATAATCATATGGAGCGGTTCCTCCTGATGGGTTGGCAGATGCTGTTCCGATTGTTCCACCTATGATGGTGTTATCGGTATGAGTCATCGAGTTGCTTAGTTGTGTAGGTTCACTTACCACAGCAATGGCGATATCTAAACAACCAAAAACATTATCTGTTACCACCACTTCATACACTCCAGCTCCTAAGCCAGTCGCAGTGATATTATTTTGATTTGGATGGGTTAGCCATAGATAATCATAATTACCACTTCCACCCGATACAGATGTAACGGTTGCCAAACCTGTTTTATCATCAAAACATAAAACGTCTGTTCCTATGACAGAGGCATCAAAGCTAGCGCAAGAGGGGTCATTCACTACGGTACTTCCTGTTATAACGCAACCATTATTATCTGTAACTGTGGCCACATAATAATCAGTGGTTAATCCTGCAATAGTTGAGGTGTTTCCCATTGGTGTTCCCAAACTATTCTCCCAAGAATAAATATAACCTGGAGTTCCTCCACCAACAGTTGCTGTTACAGATCCCAATGGATTTGCATCCGTGTTACTCATCACAATGGTTAATGCATTTGGCTCATTTAATGTGAATGCAGTATTGCTTCCGCAACCATAACTATTCATAACAGTAACAGAATAAGATCCTGCACCTAATTCTATTGAAGAGGGACCAGCGCTGCTATTAACACTCCAATAATAACTGATAGGTGCCCATGGTGCTGCAGCGCCTGATGTTACGTTTACACTAACAGAAACTGTAGAATCATGACATAAAATAGAAGGTGTGGTTAAATTATATTGCGGGCCATTATTAAAATAAATTCTCACCACATCGTTATCGTCTTGACATCCAAAAGCGGTAACCGTTAAATCCACAAATCCATTTGTTAAATCAAAGGCTGAGGCAGTATACTCAGGAAAAAAAGAGGTAGGGTCATCAAAAGTTCCCCCAGTTGTTGATGACCATAAAATTCCAGATCCAAGATTTGTAACGGAAGCTACTGGATATGCCTTTGGATTAGATGAACAAACTGTATCATCATTTCCTGCAGAAACTACAGGAGCTAAGTTTTCCCCTACATATCTGGTTATTCCGCTTGGTGCGCAACCGAATCTATTTAAAATATCACTCACATAAACGGTATAATTTCCAGCTACTGAAATAGGAGGTGTAGAAGAAATTGAGCTTATTTCAGTATTGGTCGCATTATCAATCCAACTATATTCCAATGTTCCAACTGGATTTGATACTGATACCGAAAGCGACACATTTCCTCCTTCACAAAAATTAGCTGGATTGGGTGTCACTGTAATATCTAAGGGTTGATAAATATAAATTCTAACAACATCGGATGTGGGATAAGCTCCGCATGAAGCAGAAGCAATTTGAGTTCCTGAAATGGTATAATCGATAAATGCTGGGGCTGTACTTCCGGGTGTGAATATTGGATTGTTAGGATCTGTCATATCCAACCAACTATCATAAGTTGAATTTCCAGAAGTCATGATTATATTATTCAATCCATAAATATTTAAAGGAAGTGAACAACCAATACGCACCGAATCATCTGCAGGAAATGTGGGTTTTGGTATTTGCACAATGGTATAAGATGAGTTGGCATTACCGCCGCTTTTTCCATACCAAAAATTATGTGGTCCAGGACCAGTAATACAAACTTCAGTTCCTCCTTCAATTCTATTTGCATAGGATGCACATACATCTATCCAATATCCAGAAGATGCTCCACCTGGATCAGAAGGCGATAATCCAACAGCCACTTCAGCAACGTTCGGATCTAACGTCACCGTAAATGAAACGAACGTCCAGTTTCCTGTTAAAGGATCTCCACAACAAGTGGGTTGGCGGGTAACATTTGGTGAAATCCAAATTGAGTCTGGGACACCAGAAAGATTAACATTAAAATGCGGAACTGCAGGGCTACAAATCCCAGTCAAAGGATTCGGATAAACTGGTGTTTGTGCTAAAGAAACTCCTCCTAAAAGGCTAAAAGCTACAAACAAAAATGGGGCAAAAATATTCTTCATAATTGTACATTTCACGGCACAAAAATATTGTTGCCTACTATTTAAAACAGTGACAAAACTGTGTACACAAGGTGATATTAATCATTTGCTTTTTTTCCAAACTTCATTCATCCTATTATTTCCTCTTTAAAAAACAAGTAGAAAAAATGGATGTAAATACTATACTTTAACACATTTTTTACCGCTCATCCGAGAAGTATTTCATACCCTTGATTTATTATTTACTTTTGTCTATCAATGTCAACAGAAAAACAAAAACGATACGATGAGGCTTATTTGCGAATGGCTTTGGAATGGGGAAAACTTTCTCATTGCAAAAGAAAACAAGTTGGGGCTTTAATCGTTAGAGATAACATGATTATTTCGGATGGCTACAACGGAACGCCTTCTGGTTTTCCGAATTGTTGCGAAGATGAAAAAGGCGATACGCAATGGTATGTTTTGCATGCCGAAGCAAATGCTATTTTGAAAGTGGCAAAATCTACACAAAGTGCAAAAGATGCCACTTTATATTTAACTCTTTCTCCCTGCAAAGAATGCAGTAAATTAGTTTTACAAGCCGGAATAAAAAGAGTGGTATTTATTAAATCATATAAAGATTCTTCGGGTGTTGATTTTTTAAAAGAAGCAGGAGTTGAAGTTTTACAATTGGATTCAATTTAATGGAAGAACAACAAGAAAATATTGGTCCACTGCCCGATTCAAGAAATATGAAACATCATCCTGATGCAAATATTCCTACAAAAATAAATACATATTATCCATTGTTATTGGCGGTGATGTTGGCTATCGGTGTTTATCTTGGAACATTGATAGGTGGTGCGCCTTCAGGATCCAAACGCGAAACATTAGCCAAATTAAATAACGTTCTAAGCCTCATCGATGAAAAATATGTAGATGATGTAGATAGAAATAAATTGGTAGACGATGCGATCATTAGTTTAATGAAAAATTTAGATCCTCATTCTTATTACATGACTGCCGAAGAAGCATCTCAAGCACATGAAGAATTAAGTGGAAGTTTTGGCGGAGTGGGAATTCAATTCATGGTTTATCGAGATACATTAATTGTAACGCATCTTATTCCTGGTGGTCCGGCAGAAGAAGTTGGGATAAAAGTTTTTGATCGAATTATTAAAGTCGATAAAACAACTTTTGCTGGTAGAACAATTACTACAGATGAAGTGATTAAAAAGTTACGCGGTACCTTTGGTTCGAAAGTGGAGGTGACGATCAAACGAAAAAACAAAAAAGCATTTAAAACCTCTATTACAAGAGGACAAATTCCAGTAAGTAGTGTAGAAGCTTCGATTATGTTGGATGATCACACAGGCTATATTAAAGTTTCTTCATTCGGTGCAACTACTTATCGTGATTTTTTAATTGCTTCTAATAAATTATTGAATCGCGGAATGAAAAAATTAGTTCTTGATTTACGCGGTAATGGTGGAGGATATTTAGATGCTGCCAACAATATGGCAGATGAATTTCTCAAAGGAGGAAAATTAATTGTTTATACAGAAGGAAAAGCTTACCCACGTGATGAAGTTTATTCCACTAGTAGAGGAAATTTAGAAAACATTAAAGTGGCTATTTTAATTAATGAAGGAACAGCATCAGCTAGTGAAATTGTTTCCGGTGCATTGCAAGATCATGATAAGGCAGTTATCATTGGAAGAAGATCATTTGGAAAAGGTTTAGTACAGCAAGAATTTAGTCCGAACGATGACGGCTCTTCTCTTCGTTTAACTATTGCCAGATATTATACTCCTTCTGGGAGAAGTATTCAGAAACCTTATGGTGAAGGAATCGATTATGATAATGAATTGATGGATCGTTACAATAACAAAGAATTATTTGAACCTGATAGTAGTATTTTTGTGGATTCTTTGAAGTACAAAACGGATAAGGGAAAAATTGTATATGGTGGCGGTGGAATTTACCCCGATATTTTTGTTCCATTAGATACTACTGGATCATCTTCTTTATTAACTCAATTGAGTTATTCGCGTATCATTGGAGAATTTGCTGTTTTATTTGCTGAATCTAATATTGGTTTTGAAAAAAAATATAAGGGTTATGGAGAATTTAATGATGAATTTACTCCTACCGATGAATTAATTAATGAAATGCTGGCGTTCGCTAAAGAAAAAGATAAACTTCGTTATGCAGAGAAAGACGTAAAACATTCGAAAGAAAGAATTCGTTTGCTGTTGAAAGCAGAAATTGCTAGAATGTTTTGGAATGCGGATGGGCTTTTCAAGGTAGAAACTTCTACAGATAAGGAAGTTCAAATTGCTATTAAAGAATTGAAGAAGAAATAATTTCAAGAGAAATTATTGTGGACCATTGATTTGTGTTGCTCACCAATTTCAATTTCCTTTTCTAAATATATTTCACCTAACGAATTTCAGATCCTGAAGTAGCTCGTTCCTCACTATTTAGGATAAATGAATCTAAGTGTTCACTGCTATTATTTTCATATAAAATACTAAGTATATATGAGAGCAGATTCCGTAAAAGTTCGTTCCTCAATTTACGGGATTTGTTAGCCATTCGTATTTCAATTCGAATTCTTCTCTTGAAACCCTTGGCTCACAAAAAAAATGGGGAGGCTTTCGCCTCCCCATTCTTATAAAGTCTTTGATGAGAATTACTCAGCAGCAGCTTCTTCTCCTTCAACTGGAGCTTCTTCAACTGGAGCCTCTTCTTCAACTGGAGCTTCTTCTGGAGCTTCTTCAGCTTCTGCTTCTTCACCTTCAGCTGCTTCAGATTTGTCACCTTCTTTTTTCTCTTCTTTCTTCTCACCACCGCAAGAAGTAACTACTAGCATAGAAGCTAAAATAGCGAACATAAATACTTTTTTCATTTCGTTTTGTTTTTTTTAGGTTAGTACTTTGGTTAAAAGCGGTGCAAAACTATGCCAAAATTTTATTCAACCCAAAAATATTTTATGTTTACCTTTGAAAAAGTATAAAAAAAACGAATTTTTAATTCGCAAATAAATGATAATCAGAATTGTTTTAGTTCTAATTTCAATTACATTTTGTTCTTTTAATGGCTCTGCCCAACATGATTCTATTTTTAATAATTCAACTGATTATCAGTTAACAATAGTGGAAAATAGTGATACCAACCAAATTTCATCTTCTAAAAAATCACCGATAAAATACCGAGAAAGCAAACGATTTATGGCCGCCTTTTTATGTTTAACACTTGGGCCATTTGGTATGCATCGATTGTATCTAGGAAGTACTCCGCAAGTTGCCGCAGCATATTCTGTCACATTGGGAGCAGTAGGAATTGTTCCTGTGGTGGATTTACTTTTAATTACTTTTTCCAAAGACATTTCCAGATTCAAGAATAATGAAAGAGTAATCATGTGGGGGAAATAATTTCGAATTTCGAATATGAAATTTCGAATTTAGACTTACTCCACCGTTACCGACTTCGCTAGGTTTCTTGGTTGATCTACATTGCAACCGCGCATAACAGCTACATGATAAGAAAGAAGCTGAAAAGGTATTGCGGCTAACAAAGGAACTAAAGCATCTTCAGCAGCAGGAATTTCAATGATATGATCGGCAATTCCTTTTACTACTTTATCACCTTTAGTTACAATAGCAATTATTTTTCCTTTACGTGCTTTTACTTCTTGTATGTTGCTCACCACTTTTTCATACGAGGCTCCATGTGTTGCGATAACGAAGACAGGCATTTCTTCATCAATCAATGCGATGGGTCCATGCTTCATTTCTGCAGCAGGATAACCTTCGGCATGAATGTAGGAGATTTCTTTTAGTTTTAATGCTCCTTCCAATGCCACTGGAAAACAAAATCCTCTTCCTAAATAAAGTGCGTTCGATGCATTTTTATAGATTTCAGCAATATATTTTATAGCAGCGTTTTGCTTTAATAATTCTTCCACTTTTGAAGGAATAGAATCTAATTCGAACAATAAACGGGTATAGTCCGATTGTTTAATTGTTCCTTTTTTCTTTCCAATCATCAATGCCATCAAAGTGAGAACGGTTACTTGTGCAGTAAATGCTTTGGTTGATGCTACACCAATTTCCGGCCCAGCGTGGGTATAAGAACCGGCATGCGTTTCTCTTGCAATAGAAGAACCTACTACGTTACAAATTCCAATGATAGTTGCTCCTTTTGATTTAGCTAATTTAATTGCGGCTAATGTATCGGCAGTTTCTCCTGATTGTGAAATGGCAATTACCACATCTTCTTCGCCAACGATTGGATTTCTGTATCTAAATTCAGAAGCATATTCTACTTCAACAGGAATTCTAGCAAATTCCTCGAATAAATATTCCCCTACTAAACCTGCATGCCATGAGGTTCCGCAGGCAACAAAAATAATTCTCTTAGCGTTGGCTAATTTTTCTTCATAATCTTTTATTCCACCTAATGAAACTTCGCCAGTAGAAACATTCAACCTTCCTCTCATGCAATCACGAATGGAACGTGGTTGCTCGTATATTTCTTTCAACATGAAATGTTCGTAGCCCCCTTTTTCTAATGCTTCAAGGTGCAATTCGAGTTCTTGTATATAGGGAGTTTTATCTTCATTCTCGATATTTTTAATTTTCAAACCCGTTTTTCTATTGAGATGTGCGATTTCACCATCTTCGAGATAAACCACATTTTTAGTGTATTCAATAATAGGTGAAGCGTCTGATGCAATATAATATTCATCATTTTCAGCAATACCAATTACTAATGGAGAAGATTTTCTGGCTGCAATTAAAGTATCGGGATCATCTTTAGAAATAATAACGATAGCATAGGCTCCATGCACTTCGCTCAAAGCAATTCTCACCGCTTCTAATAAATCTACTTTTTCATTTCGCTGAATTTCCTCAATGAAATGAATAAGAACCTCTGTATCTGTATCGCTGGTAAAAGTATGTCCTCGTTTGGTTAATTCTTCTTTAATGATAGCGTAATTCTCAATAATTCCATTGTGGATAATGGCCAAATTATGATCACCAGAAAAATGTGGATGAGCATTTCTATCATTGGGTTCACCATGTGTAGCCCAGCGCGTATGGCCAATTCCAATACTACCTTTGCTATCTTGTGTTTTTACAAACTCCTCCAGTTCTACAACTTTACCTTTTTTCTTAAAAACTTTTAATTCTTGATTATTTACAATGGCAACGCCCGAGCTATCGTAACCCCGATATTCCAATCTTTTTAACCCTTTAATCAAGATAGGATAAGCATCATTTTTTCCGATGTAACCAACAATTCCGCACATGATTTAATTGTATTTAGTGTAATAAACGATCAAATAAGGTTTTTCGCGATTTGGTGAATTTTTTCCACTCAATATTACATGGTGAGGCGTAACCACCGATCCAGTAGGTAAAATACGAATCGGATTATTCCTCACAGTTCCATTGACCACATCTTGAATATAACGAATGATATTAAAAACATAAGCTTTCTTTTCATCATTATAATTTCCTCCATAAATAGAAACGCCTAAATTAAAATCAGGCATAGTATAAATTTCATTTTCGTCATTCAAACCATAAGCAAGCGTTCTTGTTGGCGGAGAGTAAGCGCTTGCGGAATAATATTGAACAGGTAAATATAATTCAGCTCGATTAATAATTACTGGGCCATCATTTGTCAAATTAAGAAGACTCGGAATCGCTATATTTCCAACCAAACCTTGTCCTGCTTGTACATAATAAAATTCATTTCCTAAAGTCGAATCGGCCAACTGTTGTTCAATTTTGGTTCCAGTATAATCATGTTCCATCGAAGTGAATCGAGCACATTTATCATTTATTGGCATTTCGAAACTAGTTGTATCTGTGGAGTTATGATAATAGATAGTGACTTTCGTTTCATTATTCTCCATATCAAAAGAATAAATTCCTCCTTGACCATAAGACTGAATAGGATTATTTACAGTGATAAAAAGTCCTTTAAAATATTCGGCAAAAATAGCGTCTGTTGTTAGTGAATCAGAATTGAGAATCATGTCGCCAAAAGATTCATTTAAACGAATTCTCATTTGGGGGTCTAAAACTTCCCCTTCAATTACTGGGCTATTTGTTAAAGAAGCAGCAAAAGTTTCGAAGCCAGGTTTTACTAAATTAATTCCATTATTTGCTTTATCTGTGTTGGTATAATAATTTGAATCACGATAAATATCATCGGTGAGTTCATAAACTTCAAAAGTTTGATCATCATGTTCGCCATAAAAACCAACAATATTCAATGAGAGAACAACAGAGTCAACAACCGTATTGGATAAATCAGTGAATGTAGGAATCACAGATAATCTCAACTGAGTATAAATACTTGCTTTGGTTTTTCCGAAAGTTTCGTCGTTATAACTTCCCAACATATTACTTGAAAATTCATCCGATCGAAGAGAATCTTCTAATGAAGAAAAACTATTTAATTCAAGAGTATCCACTTCCAAACCCAATTGATCAGAAGATGGAAGAATATCCACACCTAAATCAGATTCAACTTTTTTACAAGAAGAAATGGTAATTAATCCGATTAATAAAAAGATAGCGGCCATTGTAAGCCGCTTCTCATTTGGGAAAATATGTTTTGTCATCTTAGTCTGCGAAAACTGCGCTTTCTTCTGCCACTTTCTCATAAAACTCATTATAGGCTTTAATATAATTTTCTTCATCATGAAATACCAAGGATGGTTTTGAAGTTTCCTTGATATGCGCTGTTATTTTCTTGTCAATTTCTGCGCTTCCGTGAATCACTGCATCCGAAAAATTAATGGCAGTTTTAGTTAAATTCACAAAGTCAGGTGTCTTTAAAAGTGAAACGTCAGCATCACTAAATCCATCAAATTTCAATTTATTAGCCACTTTTTTATCTAAGGTTCCTTCAAAAGGAGAGTCATAAATAGAGTAAACCAATTTTGTATTGGAGAAATGCGGGTCATTTGCATAAAACTTCTTTACATACATCGGCATCAATGCTGTTAACCAACCATGACAGTGAATCACATCGGGAACCCAACCTAATTTCTTTACTGTTTCTAAAACTCCACGGATAAAAAAGATAGAACGCTCGTCATTATCATCAAAGAACTTTTCACTTGTTTCTTCAGATACAACGCCTTTTCTTTTGAAATAGTCTTCGTTTTCTATAAAATAAACTTGTAAACGAGCCGAAGGAATGGAAGCAACCTTAATAATCAGTGGATGATCGGTATCATTAATAATGATGTTCATCCCAGATAAACGAATTACCTCATGCAATTGATGTCTACGCTCATTGATACAACCGTAACGAGGCATGAACACACGAACTTCCTTATCGGATTCCTGTATTGATTGTGGTAATTTGCGGGTTAATTTTGAAAGAGAAGTTTCTGGAAGAAAGGGTGTAATTTCCTGAGAAACGAATAGAACTTTTAATTTTTCCATAGGGTGTTTTGGGAACAGGTTTTAATCGAGTTTTCTTTGCGAATACAAAAATATAGAAAAAAATCGGGAGTTTCAACATTTAAAAGTAGATTTGCCTACGATTGACACCCCTAAAAATGACCTTAACCATTTGAATATAATAAGATTATCCTCTGATTTGGTGACAACAATTAATTTGTTGAAAACCTCGAAAAAGACCTTAGGATTTGTTCCTACAATGGGAGCTTTGCATGCCGGGCATATTAGCTTAATTGAAGCGGCTCGTCAAAATTCGGATTTTGTGATAGGCAGCATTTTTGTTAATCCCATCCAATTTAACGACCCCAAAGATTTTGAAAAATATCCTAAAACAGAAGTTGAAGATTGTAAAATGTTGGAAGCAGCAGGGTGTGATATTGTTTTTATTCCAACTGTAAACGAAGTTTATCCTCCTGGTTTTAAAAAAGAAATATTTCATTTTGGTTCATTAGAAAATGTCATGGAAGGTGCGCATCGTCCTGGGCATTTTTCAGGAGTAGCGATGGTGGTAAAAAGACTATTTGAATTAGTGCAACCGGATATAGCTTTTTTTGGCTTAAAAGATTATCAGCAATTTTCGATTATTCGAGAATTGGTGAATCAAACCAAAATGAAAATTGAAATAATTGGTATGCCTACTGTTAGAGAAGAAGATGGTTTAGCCATGAGCTCACGTAACCGTTTGCTTAATGAAAAGCAAAGAAAAGAAGCGGTAACCTTAATTCGATTACTAAATAAAACCAAAGAAAATTATTCTCAACTTCCTATTTCTAAACTAAAATTTGATTTTGAAAATGAACTGTCAAAACATCCCGATTTCAAATTAGATTATTTTGAAATTGCTGATGGAAAAACACTTCAACCATTAAAGGAAAAATCAAGTAAAGAACCGAGAGTATTTGTCGCAGCTTTTATTGGAGGAGTAAGATTGATTGATAATATTGCTTTACAATAGAAGAAACCCGGAGTGATTACAGAAAAAAAACAATTGGCAGTTTTCTGTTGGAAGAAGAAAAGAACAGTGGCCAATATAATTGCCAAAAAATTAAGACAAAGTAAAAAACTCATTGAATCAAGCAACTAAATACTCCAATATTCTCTCATTATTAATTTTTAATTCTTCATTATTAATTACCTTTGTGCCATGCAAATTGAAGTTTTAAAATCCAAAATTCACCGAGTAAAAATCACAGAAGCTGATTTGGATTATATCGGTAGTGTTACCATTGATGAAAATTTAATGGAAGCAGCTAACTTAATTGAAAACGAAAAGGTGGATATTTATAATTATGCAAACGGAGAGCGTTTTCATACCTATGTAATCAAAGGAGCAAGAGGTTCGGGAGTAATTTGTTTGAATGGTCCAGCATCCAAAAAAGTAAAAGTGGGTGATGATATTATTATTGCTTCTTATGCAATGATGGATTTTGAAGCAGCAAAAATTTTTAAACCTTACATTGTTTTTCCAGATAACCATAATCAGTTGAAGAAATAATTATTGTGAAAAAAGCAATAATCACTGCCTTAAAAATCATTATTCCCTTAGGATTCGGAATTTATCTTGCTTGGTATTTCTTTGATCAAATGAGTGAAAAAGATAAAACACAAGTATGGGATGTTTTTTCGAGAGCAAATTACCTCTACATTTTTCTTTCTATTATCATGGCATGGTTTGCTATTTATTCGAGAGCAGTTCGTTGGAGTTATATGTTGGAACCACTCGGATATAAACCCAAAACTTGGAATAATTATCATGCTATTTCAATTGGTTATTTTATGAATTTATTAATTCCGCGCGCAGGTGAATTAACTCGAGCAGGAATGATGACTCGCTATGAAAAAATTCCTTTTGAAAAAGGGTTCGGAACCATTTTAGCAGAACGAGTTGTAGATACGGTCATGTTAGGCACAATTGCATTGGTAACGATTTTTTTACAAAAAGAAAAGTTCAATGAACTGTGGGCAAGTTATGGTTCTATGAAAAAAGAAGGTGAAGAAAGTAATGCCCTGCTTTATATATTAATTGGCCTTGCTGTAATTGGAATAATTGCGCTTATCTTTTATTTGAAAAATGAAAAAGTAAAAACCAAGGTGAATGAAATCATTCGCGGATTTATTTCAGGCTTGACCACTATTTTTACTCTTAAAAAAAGAGGATTGTATTTATTCCATACCCTTTTCATCTGGGGAATGTATGTTTCTCTTTATTTAATTTGCTTTTATGCATTGCCTGAAACCAGTGAATATTCTGCAAGCTCCTTGATGCTAGGTTTTATTGGTGGCGCCATCGGAATTGTAGTTGTTCAAGGAGGTGTTGGTGTTTATCCATTATTGGTTGCTAGTGCCATAGCTGTTTATTATGGAAAAGATTCGCAACCCGTTGTTTTAGGATTAGCGTGGGTGATGTGGTTAGGTCAAACTTTAGTATTAATTTTAAGTGGTGCCATTTCCATGTATTTGATGCCGAAAATGAACGAAAAGAAGTAGATGAATACTTCGGTAAGAACAGTAACCGAATACCATCATTTCTAATTTGAAAAAGAAAAAATATGAGTCATTTAACTTCTATAGAAAATAAAATCGTTAACAAAGAAAAAGCAGCCATGTTGACGAAAGTTTGGGGCTTGAAAGGCGATAAAATCGTTTTTACCAATGGATGTTTTGATTTATTACATCGAGGGCATTTAACCTATCTTGCAAAAGCCGCTGAAGAAGGAAATAGATTGATTGTAGGAATTAATTCAGATGCATCGGTGAAATCCCTAGGGAAAGGAAAAGAAAGGCCTGTAACCAAAGAATTAGATCGTGCATTTGTATTGGCAGGATTGGGATGTATTGATGCGATTATTATTTTTAATGAAAATACTCCGAAAGAATTAATTGAATTTTTACACCCGGATGTATTGGTTAAAGGAGGAGACTACGATCCTGAAGAAAAAAATTCTTCTTCGAAAAAATATATTGTGGGAAGAGAATTTGTTTTAAATAAAGGCGGAAAAGTGATTACGATTCCGACTGTGGAAGGGTTTTCGACAACAGGGATTTTGGCCAAAATTTAAAATACTCTATTGAGTAAATCTAACTCCAGAACTTTCTACACTCAACTTCCCTTGCACTCCCACCATCAACGCTCTGTTATCTTTGATGTGACCTACAGGAAAACCAAAACAAACAGGATAAGAATAAGAAGAAACATGTTCCAGAATTATTTCTTCTGCTGTTTTTCCAAAGGGAACTGTATTGTCTTTCATGTCGGTGAAACCACCTACGATTAATCCTTTTATTCGAGATAAAACACCCGACATTTTTAAACTCAACATCATCCGATCGATATGATAGAGATATTCGTCCAAATCTTCAATGAAAAGAATTTTACCTGCTAAATCCGGAAAATGTTGTGTTCCTTTTAAAGCATACAAGAGGGATAAATTTCCACCCGCCAATTCTCCTTCTGTATCCCCTAATTTATTTAAAAGATGTGAATCAATTTTATAGTTAACACCATTGCCAAACATTACATCTTTGATGGATTGAATTGATTCTGGAGAACTATCGGGAATGGTGCTACACATTGGAGAATGAACTGATGCAACATGTTCTAAAGCTAATAAATGACAATGTAAAGCAGTGATATCACTAAAACCAAAAATCCATTTGGGATTTGCCGTAAGTTGTGAAAAATAAACTTTTTCTAAAATTCGCATAGTGCCGTAACCTCCGCGTGCACAATAAATGGCTTTTGCTTCAGGATGCTGAATGGCCCACTGCAATTGCTGCGCTCGTTTATCGTCTGTTCCCGCAAATTGATTTTCTACTTCAAATAAATCTTGTGAGATTTCAACTTTCAAACCCCAAGATTCAAAAAGTTCTTTTGCAGGACGAATTTCTTCCTTTAAAATTTTTCGTGCTGTAGAGATGATAGCAATGGTATCACCTGATTTTAAAAATGGAGGAATGGTATTCACTTTTATTTTATTGAACGACTAAGTTAAGAAAAAAATAAAGCAAAAGGCAATTTAAGGTGTCGCCCCTCTGGGGCTTTAAAGAAAAGAGTTGGTTATACACCTTCGGTGTTATTGAGATGTCGCTCCTACGGAGCTCAAATGAATAATTAATTTCATAGCGTTGAGATGTCGCTAATAGGAAGCTCAAATGAATAATTAATTCATTGCGTTGAGATGTCGCTAATAGGAAGCTCAAATGAATAATTAATTTCATAGCGTTGAGATGTCGCTAATAGGAAGCTCAA
>JBIPLT010000243.1:0-4868 GCA_044368255.1 Flavobacteriales bacterium | reverse complement strand
TCAACTTGTGTTAATGAAGAACCCACATCACTAATTCCAGAAATTACTGACAATTGTTGATCTAATTCATTCTGCTCTCCAATTAGTTGTTTGTATTTTTTATCATTGGCCGCAATCTGTGTTTGAGTATCTGATAATTCAGATTTTTTACCTTGCAATTCCGTTTCTATTGCTTTTTTTCTATCCTTTTTTGTGTTCGAATCTTTTAATTCTTTTTCTAATGAGGCGATTTCGTTCAATAAAGCATTTTCCGATTCACGATAATCGTCTAAACGTATTTTCAATTTTTCTACTTCATTTCGTTTTTCAGAAGAGGCTGTTCTTAATTGGTCTTCATTATTTTTGTTGTCAGAATTAGCACCCATTACTGTTTTCACAAATTCTTGTTGCTTTTTCAATTCAGCAATTACTTCATTGTGATTCTTCGCATTCACTGCCTTTTCAATTCCCTTTTCAAATTCACGAGCGATATTCGCATCCTTTTTCTTTTGTTCTACATCTGATTCTATTCCTTTTCCCAAATTAAAACCAGCTACAGCCATCGCATTATCTTTAGCCGCATCTTCATTTAATTCAGCTGCTGCTTTAATCAATTGTTCTTTCTCGTCTTCATTAGAAGTTTGACCTGCCTCTTTAATTAAATCATTTGCCCTATCGGATTTTTCTTTCGCCTCCATCTGCTTCTTTGCAGCAAATGCATATGCTCCTTCCATTTTTAGCTTGGCTTCTTCGTAATCTGTCTGTAATAAATCTGCATCCTTTTTTGCAACAGCCAAAACATCTTCATCTGCTTTTATATCTAATGAATCCGATTTATCAACCTTTGCATTTAAAGTAGTATCATTGATATCTGCATTAGGATCTAATTTGGCTTGTCCAAGAAAAACTTCTGCCAAAATCTCATCTACATTTTCGAATTGCTCATCAAAGAGATTTCTTATTTTTAAAATTTCTTTATTCTCTTCTTTAATTAAAACTAATTCTTGTTTGAGCGGTCGCAATTCTTTTGAAGGAGGTACTTCTACAATACCGGTATGTACCACTTGTGATTCGGCTAGCACAGAAAATTTATACTTTCCTCCTTTGGGAAGAGTAATTAAATAAGACCCATTATTTCTATTGGTATTAAAAATTCCAATTACTTCATTAGTTGCTACATCTTCAATGGTGATGGTTGCAGCTAAATACGTTTCATTAATTTCATTTATAAAATTTCCTTTAAGAATCGCAATATTGATCGGAAGTCGATCTACAAAAACATTATAAACATTTATTTTTCCAGAAGGGCTTTCTCTTGTAGAAGCGAAATAAGCCATTTTCTCGGACGAGTCAGTAACATATAAATAATCATCTCCCGGCGTATTAATGGCAAAATCTACATTTTCAGGCGCTGAAAATTGATCGGTTTCACTATCATAATAGCAACGAAAAATATCATACCCACCCATGCTATTATGACCCGTAGAAGCAAAATAAAAAGTTCTTCCATCTGGATGCATATAGGGAAAATCTTCATCTAGAGAAGTGTTGATGGGTCCATTTACTATTTGCGGAGTTCCAAAAGATCCATCTGGTAGTCGATTTACTTTGTAAATATCTTTTCCGGTTTTGCCGTCTTTACCATAACTTGAATAAAAAATAGTTGAATTACTCGATTTAGCATTAGGGAAATAAACAATCACATTATGTTTTTTCTTTTTATCTAATTCGGATTGTAATGCAGAAATTAAAGCCATTTGACCGCCGATTCCTTGTAATTTATAATTATAAAAGAAATTAGATTCATTGAATTCGTTACGCGAAACAACTTGAACTTCGGTGATGTGCTTTAATAAAGTTTTTCCAAAATTACAAGCATCGATTTCTTTTTGTACTTGGTATTTTTCTTTGTCTTTTGGATTTAAAGTGATGAATTTATTATAGGATTTTACAGCATCAGCAAACATATAATTCAGATGGTAAGCTTTTCCTAAATAAAACCAGACACGAGAATCAGTACCTTCAATTTGTGATGCGAATTTTAAATAACGCAGGCCTTGCCTTTTGTCGCCATCGGTATGAAGAATACAAGTTCCATATTTGAAATTATATTCACCACTTTTTTGATCTACGCTTAGCTTTTTCAAAAAAAGTGGACCTGCCTCTCTAAAATTTCCTTCTTCAAAAAGTTTATTTGCTTCCTTGAGTTCTTCCGCAGTTGATTTTTGCGAAAAAGCAACATGCGAATTGATTCCCTGAAGAAGAGTAATTAAAAAGGTATATAGAAAAATTTGTTTCAAGTGATAAATTACGGTTACAAGTTACTGTACACCGAAGAGTAAAATTAGTTGAATTATTTATTTTTTCGTCTTACAGGAATCCGATTCTCTTCCTTTCTGAGAAGTCGTTCAATATTTTTCTGATGAGTAAAGAGCACAACAATGGCAATTATCATCGAAAAATGAATTAGTGGAAGTGGTTCGGGACGGAAAAAAATAAATAAGTGAAAGGGGAAAGATATTCCTGCTATCATAGAGCCTAGGGATACATAGCCCGTTAAAAGAAACACAATTAAAAATATAGCAATACTCAAAAGTGCTGCTTGCCAATGCAATGCGATAATTACACCCATTAGAGTAGCCACTCCCTTACCGCCTCTGAAATTTGCAAAAACAGGAAAAATATGACCAATGGTTACCGCAACGGCTAATGCTAATTGGAACATGGTGAAAATATCATCTTTGTGATTAATTGGAGTCATATCCGAAAAAATCCAAACGGCAAAAAAACCTTTTAAAGCGTCAAGAATTAAAACGGTAACACCAGGTTTTCTACCTAAAACACGAAAAGTATTAGTTGCTCCAGCGTTTCCACTTCCGTATTGACGAACATCGGTTTTATAAAAAGCCTTTCCAATCCAAACGGCAGATGGGATAGAACCCATCAAATAGGCCGCAAAAATTGCTAATAGATGAAACGAGGTGTAAACTTCTTCCATTTCCATAACGACAAATTTAACAATTCTATAATACCAAAAACGATTTAAATAGTTGAGAAATTAACAATTACTCCACCATAAAACCAATTGCTGGTCCTCCGCTTGAAAGCGTTGTAATGGTTAAATCTTTAACTCCCTTCTCTCCCTTAAACTTCTTTTTGTCGTCTTTTGTTTCGGTGATTATATTATTAAATTGAGAATCTGAGGAATATGTGCTCAATAATCCATTAATGTATTTGAAATAATAGTAAGCACTTTCTGGAGTAGTGCCATCTAACCAAATAGCCAATTGAATTTGATCACCTGTTTTGCGTTTTAAAATACGTATTTTAACATTTACGATTTTTAATACTTGTTCATCATAAATATTACAAATTCCAGCTTTTCCATTGGCTTCCCATCCTTGCTCTTCCCCTTTTTCGGTAATGAAAGTACCCCATTTAAAATTCACGTCAGTTAATACCATTGAATTTTTTATTTTAACAGGAAAGTCTTTAATTTTTCCTTTATAAAGTAATTCTTCCATCATTTTATTCGTTTCGTCAAGAGAGGTCATTTCTCTTAAACCTTGAACCATATCTGAACCAGAAGTTTCTAACGGCATTAAGTCTGGAAATTTATTTATTTTCTCTACCATTTTTTTCATTGCGCCTTCAATGAATGGCAATTCAATTTGAACAGCGGCTTTAAATTGAGTGGAATTTTTAGCTAAATCAGTTGTAATATTTCCAACAGAAGTTACTTTCACTAGGTCAAGATTCATTCCTAAATTCATTTTTCCATTTCCACTCAATTCACATTTGTCTTTGCTTAATGTGAGCATATTTCCAGGAAGAGAATTTTCTGAGAATTTTTCTTTCGTACCAATTTTATATTGTTTGCTGGTTTTGTCATACATCAAAATTCCAGAAGCTTTGATAACCTCGGGATGTTCTTTATTTATTTTCTCTGAGAAGAAAGTGGGATAAAGTGAAACAGAATCTGTGTTTACAATCAAACCTGCCGTTAAAATTTTCTTCTCGCTACCTAAAATTTCAAGATCAACAGGAATTTCTATATTAAGTGGGTCTACCACACCTTTAAAGTTGAACCAATCAGTTACGAAACCATTACAATTAGAAACAATTTTAGTTGAACCATCAAAATTTAAACCTACATCAATCGCTTTTAGGGCAATTTTTCCTTTGTAATAAAAATTTGAACTAAGCATAAAATTCATCTCTTCTTTCACTTCTCCTACGGCATAAGTTTGAAAAGCGGTATCAACGGTGATATTTGCAAAATGAAAACTTGATTCTTTTTTGTCTTCATCAATATAAAGGTAATCACCAGAGGCAGTATATTTTTTACGTGTATTAACTTTAACATTTGCATTAAAAATTCGATGGTATTTAGTTACCGAGTTGGCTATTATTTGTGAATTTTTAAATTCATCCATTTTTGCATTTTTTCGAATTGTTACTTTCTGGCTATCGGGTAAAATTCTAGCATCTGCTACATCTAAATAGGTTACTTTATCTGCATAAATTACCACCTTTTTCATATCATATCTTGCTTTGGGAGCCATAAAATTCAAAGAATCTTGATCTGGATGGATAGAGAAAAAATTAGATCCGGCCAAATCCAAATCAGTGTCGATGTTTAAGCTTTTTCGATCAGATTCAAACGTTAAATCTTCTCGATCCATCCACCATTTGAATCTATCCATAAAACACACATACTTTATTTCTTCAAAAATCAAAGGCTCTGATCTTCCATTCGAAGCAAATTCACCATATCGCTTATCGAAATCCACATGAGCTTTTACGTTTTCTGTTTTCAAAGCTATAGACGATTCATCAAAATTTTTGAGTCTAAAACTAGCCGTATCCGAATCAATTGCTCGTGAAGT
>JBIPLT010000078.1:0-11874 GCA_044368255.1 Flavobacteriales bacterium | reverse complement strand
ATAAAATTTGTGATGAATTAAAAGATGATTTTAATAGATCTTTAGTCTTAAATCCTATTTTTTTACTCGCAAAGAAAGTAAATTCGATTTTTTTTATTGATTATCTATCCTCACCACTTGGTGCACTCCACTAATCAATCCTAAGTTTTGCATTAATCTATCCAAATGATTCGTATCATGGACATATAAGAAAACTTTTCCTTCAAAAATTCCATCATGACTATCGAATGAGATGGAACGCATATTGATATTTAATTCTTGCGAAATAACCGTGGTAATTTTATTGACCAATCCCACATCATCAATTCCTTTGAAATAAACGCCTGCCAAAAATTCAATTTGCTCTTGGCTTTTCCATCTTGCTTTTACGATTCTATAGCCGTAATTCGACATCAACTGTACCGCATTTGGACAAGATACACGATGTATTTTTATTCCTTCGCTCACGGTGATAAATCCAAAAACATCATCACCAGAAATAGGATGACAACAAGGTGAGAGTTTGTACTCGATTTGTTTCATGTCATCACCAATCACCAATAAATCGTTTGGTTTATTGTTCGATTGAGCTAATAAGTCTTCTATTTTATTTATTTTCTCCTCTGCTTGATGTTGTACAAAAATGATTTCTCCATTTTTTACTTCATAATCTTTCAATAAATCTAAGTCAATCAAATTTTTTGCAACTCGATATAAAAGTTCGGTAGTGTTTTCTAATTTGTAGTGCTCTTCTATTTTTTTTACATTCTTATCGTTGTAGATAACATGAATCTTATCAAATTTCTTAGCAAGAATTATTTTACCATCTTTAGCAATTATCTTTTTTTCTTCCTTGAGCGCATCTTTTATTTTCGATTTCGCTCTAGCAGTTAGCACATACTTCAACCAATCTTCTTTTGGAAATTGTTTTTGGCTGGTTATAATTTCAATTTGATCTCCACTTTTTAATACATGAGAAAGCGGAACTAATTTATTATTTACTTTGGCGCCAATGCAATGTTCTCCCACTTGAGAGTGAATGTCAAATGCAAAATCTAGCGCAGTTGCACCCTGTGGTAATGATTTTAATTCTCCCTTTGGAGTAAAAACAAATATTTCTTCACTGAACAAATTCAATTTGAATTCATCAATGAAATCCATGGCATTCGAAGAAGGATTGTCTAACACTTCACGAATTTGATTCAACCAAATATCTAAACCACTTTCGGCTTGATTATTTTCTTTATATTTCCAATGAGCAGCATAACCACGTTCGGCAATTTCATCCATTCTATTGGTTCGAATTTGCACTTCCACCCATTTTCCTGTTGGACTCATAACCGTTGTATGCAATGATTCATATCCATTCGCTTTCGGAGTAGATATCCAATCACGTAATCGATCTGGGCTTGGCTGATAAGAATCCGTTACCATCGAATAAACTCGCCAACACTCCGATTTTTCATTGTCTTGATCACTATCCAAAATAATTCGAATGGCAAATAAATCATAAATCTCCTCGAAAGGAACATTTTTCTGGTGAATTTTTTTCCAAATAGAATGAATAGATTTTGTTCTACTCTTAATCACATATTTTAATCCTGATTTATCTAATTCACGTTTTATCGGAACAATAAATGCAGAAATAAATCTATTTCGTACGGCTTGAGTTTTTTGTAATTTATCTAAAATATCTTCATAAGCAGTCGGCTCTCGAAATTTCAACGATAAATCTTCTAATTCTACTTTGATGGCATTTAACCCTAAACGATGAGCCAATGGTGAATATAAATATTCTGTTTCAGAGGCAATTTTCAAACGCTTTTCTTTCGTCATCGAATCAAGCGTGCGCATATTATGTAAACGATCGGCCAATTTGATAAGAATCACTCTTACATCATCTGCCATCGTCAACAAAACTTTTCTAAAATTTTCGGCTTGAATGGATTCAGTATTGTCAACGAATCCAGTTATTTTTGTTAGTCCGTCAATGATACGAGCCACTTTTTTACCAAACATACCTTCTACATCTTCCAATGTTACTTCGGTATCTTCAACTGTATCGTGTAATAATGCTGCAATAATTGAAGTAGCTCCTAATCCAATTTCCTCTGCACAAATTCTAGCAACTGCAATAGGATGATAAATATAAGGCTCACCTGATTTTCTACGCATACTTTTATGCGCTTCCAAGGCTAAGTCAAATGCTTTACGAATATTTTTAGTGTCAGCTTGATCACGAATAGTTTTACAAGCGCGTAATAATCCCTTGTAAGCATTTAAAATTTCCTGCTTTTCTCTTTTTAATTTTTCAAGATCTGTTTCCTTTTCTGGCATTGAAATTAAATTGCTGGTAAAACTTTTGTGCGTACTTCTCCGAATCCTATTTTTATATTATCGTTTTTACAGTAACCTCTCATAATTACTACATCATTGTCGTTGATGAATTTTCTTTCAGTCCCATCTTTCATCGTTAGTGGTTTCGTTCCTTTCCAAGTTAATTCCAACATCGATCCAAAAGAATTTGTTTCATGTCCTGAAATAGTTCCTGATCCCATCATATCTCCGCAATTGATATTACATCCATTTACGGTATGGTGCGCCAATTGTTGTTCCATATTCCAATACATGTATTTGTAATTAGAAGTACTCACAATATTTTCTGAGCCATCGGTAGTTTCAATAATTGCTTCGAGATGAATATCGATATTTTTATTTCCAGAAAAATGTAAATAGGGAAGAGGTGTTGGATTTTGTTCAGGCCCTTTCACTCTAAAAGGTTCTAATGCATCTAACGTAACTACCCATGAAGAAATGGAACTAGCAAAATTTTTGGCAAGGAAGGGTCCAAGCGGAACATATTCCCAAGATTGAATATCACGGGCTGACCAATCGTTTAATAAAACCATTCCAAAAATAAAATCATCTGCTTCTTCGGTGGTAATATTTTGTCCGAGTGGTTTTCCTTGAAAAGTAATAAAGGCAGTTTCTAATTCAAAATCCAAAAGTTTGGTGGGGCCGAATGTAGGTAATTCTGCTTCGGGTGCTTTGGTTTGTCCTTTGGGGCGAGTGATTGGAATTCCAGAATTAATAATAGAAGAAGATCTTCCATGATAACCTACTGGAATATGTTTCCAATTAGGCAATAATGCGTTGGCAGGATCACGAAACATCATTCCCACATTAGTAGCATGCTCAATACTCGAATAGAAATCGGTATAATCACCAATTTTTACAGGTAAAAGCAGGGTAGCTTCCTTTTGATCTATTAAAACTTGTGCAACATGATTAGAGTTGTCGCGTAATTCAGGATTATTTTTTTCTAAAATATCAGATATTCGATTTCTAAATTCACGAATTATTTTTTTTCCATAACTCATCATTGGGTTCAACGAATCGCATGCTAATTCATGAAGTTGAAAAGGTTGATTAGGTAAATGCCCTAAAATATGAAGCGCTTTTAAATCTACTATTTTTTCACCAATGGCAACTCCTACTCGAGGTTTGGGATCATCACTAGTTTTGAAAATACCAAATGGTAAATTTTGAATAGGAAAATCAGCGTCTTTTTTTACTTCTACCCAGCTGGTTCTCGAAGGATCATTTGCACGAATCATGAATTTTTTTTTGTAAAAATAGAAGAAAAAAGGCAATAGCCAAAAAGGCAAATAGATTAGTGATAATAGTAATTTATGGTTTAAGTACCATAAGTTTGTAAATACTCACTGAAATAAAAGGAAAACAAACGTTATAACGGTAAATATTCTATTGGCTATTTGGCTATTGCCTTAAGTGAATCTTCGCTATTTACTTGTCACTACCAAATAAATCGGTAAATGATCTGAATATCCATCTTCATGGAATTTAGCTCCTGAAAAAGATCGGGCAGGACTTTTATCTCCATTTTTATTGGTATAAATCATCCAATCTTGTTTGAAGATGCAGGCATTTTCATTTTTAGTGCGCGCTCCCTTTTTTGCATTTAATAATCCTGTTGAGACAATAATATTATCTAAAACACCCCATTCATTTTTATAACTATGCGTTCCTTTTTTTTCTTCATGTTCTTCATAAAGTAGATTGAAAAGCGTGGCAGAACTACCTATTTCCTGTTTTTTTGCTCCTAAAACGGTATTTACATTCTCATCAGTAGGATGATCATTTAAGTCTCCCATGATAATGATTTTTGAATTTTTATTAAGCGAATATAAACTATCCGTTTTCTCCTTCACTTTTTCGGCTGCTTTTTTTCTTTTATGTTTGGATTCTTCTTCACCACCTACTCGCGATGGCCAGTGATTGTAAAAAAGATGAACTGTATCTTTTCCAAAAACTATTCCTTTGATATGAAGAATTTCTCGCGTTTTAGAAATTTTACCATCTTCTTCATAGCTGATGGGGTAATAATGATATTCTATTAATTTAAATTTATCCTTTTGATACATGGCGGCAACATCTATTCCTCGCGCGTCAGGGCTATTGCGATGAACTACTTCGTATTTCCCAGATTTTAGTAATTCGGTTTGTGATAAATCAGTCAGGACGTCTTTGTTTTCTACCTCACAAAAACCAATAACCACAGGTAGATTTTTTTCATTTAAGGAGGAAATCACCTTAGAAATATTCTTTAGTTTAATTTGATATTTTTGAGTGTTCCATTTTTTTTCTGCTGTTGGTAAAAACTCCTTGTCATCTACTTTTGGATCATCGATAGTATCAAACAAGTTTTCGACATTATAGAAAGCAAAAATCGCTTTTTTTGGTCCACCAGCAAAGGCAGAGTGAGTGAGCAGAGCGAGAGCGAGTAGCAGGGATGATTTTAGTATAATTTTCATAGGGCAAATATACAATAGAAATCTCATGTTCGTTTAAAGTTTAGGTTAATTCCTATATTTGAGGTATGACAAATACAGATTTCACGCCATTAATGATTCAACAATTCCGTTTAAGGATTTTTGACGAATCTTATCCTAGAATTTTAAAATGCTTGGATCTTTTAAACGAGGATCAAGTATGGGAGAGGCCTAATGAACAATTATCCTCAGTGGGTAATTTAGTTCTTCATTTAGCAGGAAATATGCGACAATGGATTAATTCGGGTTTAGGTGGTCAAGAGGATACTCGTAAAAGAGATAGAGAATTTTTGGAAAGTTCACGTTGTTCAAAATGGAAATTGAAACTTTTATTAGAAGATTTAAAACTTGGTGTAGAGGTTATTTTAAATAAGTTAACCGCTGAAGATTGGGTTAAAGTTAGAAAAGTTCAAGTATTTGAAGAAAGTGGTTTATCAATTTTAGTTCATGTAATGGAACATTTCTCTTATCATACCGGACAAATTACTTGGCAAACGAAAATGTTGACGAATGTGGATACCAAATATTATGGGACACTCTCTTGACTTCGACATTCAATATTAAAAATTCAATATTCAATATTCAATATTCAATATTCAAAATTGGTAATTTCATTTTTCCAGCATACCCCTCATCAGATCCAAATATCTTCCTTTCTGACTCTCTACCGAATATTTTTCCTCAATGGTTTTTCGTCCTGCTTTTCCTAATTTTTTACGCAACTCAAATGAATCTATCAATTGAGAAAGTAATTCAAACCATTCTTCATCATTTTTAGCAATGAAACCATTTTTCCCATGTTGAATTATTTCGGTATTTACTCCCACATTCGAGAGCACAGCAGGAATTGCCATCGCCATATATTGTAATCCTTTGAACCCACATTTTCCTTTCGACCATTCATCGTCTTCCAATGGCATTATTCCAATATCTATTCCTTCTAATTCCGAGATTTCTGTTTTTCTATTCCATGGCGTACCCACAATACTTAATTCATTGTTGCGATAACTTTTTTCTCCAATCACTTTGAAATATATTTTTTCTCCGTATTTATTTTTCAGTCTCTTTAAAATTCCTTCTGCCAACCTAAAGTGTTTGATGGTTGTTAAGCTTCCTGTCCAACCGATACAAATTTTTTCTTTCTCTCGATATTCTGTTTTTCTTAAATGATAATTCGTATCAATAGTAGTGGGAATTACCGTAACGTTTGAATTAAATTGTTTGGCGTATTCTGCTAAGTACAAATTACCTGCAATCACTTGATGTGATAATGAAATTATTTTTGGTGTTTTTGAAGGATCCTTCAACCATTTAAACATTCTATTTCCATCCGAAATATCCATTTTCCAAATAGCATCATCAAAATCAAAAATTACTTTAGCTCCTGATTTTGCAAATATCTTTTCGAAGCGAATAGAAGGAGTCATCAATGCTTCACGTTGAATAAAAATAATATCATACAAAGAAGCTACTAAAGCATCATGTTGTCTTCTCTTCCAACTATCTACAAATACATTAATTTTTGCTAAAACTTTTCCCTTTGAATAAAATGTTTTGTCTTCACGTTCATTTAATAAAAATGAAAAATCACATTCAAATCCGTTATCTCTGAAAAAATCAAAATATTGTTCAAATCGAAATCGCTGACTGGGCGACCGGTCAGGACGATGGGCTGCTATGAATAAAATACGTGGCAAGCTACCTTTGGTAGAGATGTAAGGGTAAAAGTAATTTTAAAATCTGAATTAAGACTTAATTACTTTTACTTGGATAGCAACAGGGCCTTTTTTAGCATCCTGAATTTCAAATTCTACCAAGTCGTCATTTTTGATAGGTTCTAACAATCCTGTTGAACCCACATAAATTTCTGCTCCAGTGTCATCCATTTTGATAAAACCGAACTTACTTTTTTCGTTGTAAAACTTTACTGATCCTTTAGGCATATAGTTGAGATATTTGTTATAGCAATTTACAAAAAAAATTTAAATCTTTGCACTTTCTAATTATAAACTATGCAAAAGCGCACAATTCTTGTTTTATTTTTAACTTTTTATTCTGTATTTTCAGTTTTTTCACAAACAGATTTTCTTACTAGCAAGCTTTTCAAGTCTCCTGAGCGCAAACATCAGTTTTGGATTTCTTGGGGCTATAATCGATCTCAATACACCAAAAGTGATATTCATTTCACTGGTTCCGGTTATGATTTTACAATGAATGATGTGGTTGCTCAAGATAGACAATCCCCTTTTGATGTTAATATTTACTTAAACCCAAGGTGGTGGACAGTACCTCAATATAATTTAAGGGCTGGTTTTTTTATCACCGATAGATTTTCACTTTCGGTTGGTCATGATCATATGAAATATGTGGCTGAACAAAATCAAATTTTAACTGTATCGGGCACCATTGATTCAACTGCAAGTGCTCAGTACGCTGGAACTTATTCAGATAAAACAATGGCTATGTCGAGTGATTTTATGCGTTTTGAGCATACTGATGGTTTAAATTATATTACTGCTGAAGGTGATTTTTATGGTCATATTTGGAGAAGTAAATCGGGTAAACAGAATTTAGATTTTTATGTAGGATTAGGTGCTGGTATTGTTTATCCAAGAAGTGAGGTTGATATGTTTAATAAAGAGGGAGCTAATGTTTTTCATTTTGCAGGATGGGGAACTTCGCTTAATGCTGGTTTGAGATTTGATATTTTGCCTCAATTATTTCTTAATTTTTCTGTGAAAACTGGTTTTATCTCCATGTTTAGAATAATTACTCAGGGAGCAGGGCATACAGCAAATCAAAAATTTTTCTTTCTTCAAGAAATGGCAACGATTGGTTATAGCCTTAATAAATCTAATCGTAAAATGAAAGAGGATAATTTGAAATAGTCATTAGATGGTTTGAATTCATAACGGTTATCACTTTTTACAACCACTTATAACGTTTGATTACTAAAATGAAGTAGTTTTATTACCTTTAACAGTTATAAAATGAATCCAGTCAACCAAATATTAATCAATCGTTCACTACGAGTTACACCATGTAGAGTTTTTGTATTGAAAGAATTCTTAAAAAAAGGTTCTCATAGTTTTTCTGAATTAGAATTAGAAAAAAGAGCTAAAGGAAATTTTGACCGTGTTACTATATATCGGACTTTGAAAACTTTTATTGATTCGGATATTTTACATAAAGTAATGGACGATGATAATCATTTGAAATATGCCTATTGCAGAGATCATGATCACGAAAAGCATAATCATGATCATATTCATTTTAAATGTCAAAAGTGTAATACAACAAATTGTTTAGATGATATGAGTATTGCGCATGTAGAATTACCAAAAGGATATGTGAAAAAGGAAATCAATTATTTGGTAATTGGTATTTGTCCGGATTGTAACAGGAATTAAAAATGTAAAATAATAAATGAAAAAATAATAATAAATAATCAATCGTAAATGAAAAAGTTAACCATAATGAATTTCTTCCTACTGCCATTAATTACCACATTACTTTCTTGTGGAGCCTCGTCTACTGAAGAAAAGAGTGGAGAAGGTGAGCCAAAAGTAAAATATGAATTTGGTGATAACAAAACACTACTCTGGGAAATTTCAGGGAATGGAATTAAAACACCCTCTTATTTGTATGGAACTATTCATATTCAAAATGCGCGTGTTTTTGCTTATGATACAATCGTTGCGCAAGTATTCAATGCTTCTGATGCCTATGCAATGGAATTAAACATGGATGAAATGAATATGACCGATATGATGAATTTTATGATGATGGAAAAACCCATTGATTCGTTTATTACCCCAGGACAATTTAGAACCATTGATTCTTTATTGCAAAAAAGAATGAAAGTGAGTTTAACTTCTCAAAGAAATTACAAACCGTTTTTTATTTATAGCGAATTGATGGTTTCTTCTGAAAAGAAAGATAAAGCTGTTGCACTAGATTTAGATTTTTTCATGAAAGCTAAAAAAGCAAAGAAAAAAGTGATTGGAATTGAAAAATTCGAAGAGCAATTTGCAGCAGTTGATATGATTTCTATTGAGGAGCAAGTGGCCATGCTTTTAGAGATGACTAAAGAAGAGGCAAGTGATTCTTTGTATAATTTATTAGTAGATACTTATCTCGAAGGCGATTTAGAAAAAATGATAGAGCTTTCGGCAGATACCTCCATGCCTGAAAATTTTGAAAAAGCATTTTTGATTGATAGAAATATTAAAATGGCAGATCGTATTGCAGCAATTTCAAAAGAGCAAGTAACTTTTAATGCGGTTGGTGCAGCTCATTTAGGAGGAAAAGATGGTGTAATTGCATTGCTAAGAAAAAATGGTTACACTGTAAAACCAATTAAAACTTCTTTCAAGAAGTAATACTTTATAAACAGATTATTTTAAAGACGCGATGCATCGCGTATACACTGATGAAAACAACGAATAATGACGCTATGCATCGCGTCTCAAAAAAGAAACACTATGAAAACAAAAAGTATCATATCTACATTTTTACTCACTGGAGTATCTATAATGACAATGGCTCAATCAAAAGACAAAGCTACTTTCATTGAAACAAAATCGGGTTATTATCAGAATACGATACTGAAAGGAATTAAAGATTTTGAAGTAGAGAAAAAGGAAGTAAAAAAACACAAAGTTTTTAAAGTTGATTTATCTACATCCACTTTACCAACTGATCCCGACAAATACACCAAAGTTTGGCATAATAAACCCGTTTCACAGGGAAACACAGGCACATGCTGGTGCTTTTCTACCACTTCTTATTATGAATCTGAAATAAAAAGAATTTCAGGAAAAGAAGTAAAACTTTCTGAAATGTTTACGGTTTATTGGGAATATTTAGAACGTGCAAAGAATTTTGTAGCCACTAGAGGAGAAATCGTATTAGGAGAAGGTAGTCAAACGATGTCTGTTGCCAAGATGATGAAGCAACATGGATTAGTGCGAATGGAAGATTATACGGGATTAAAAGCTGGACAAACTGTTCATACACATGAAAAAATGTTTGAGGAAATTGAAAAGTATCTCAAAGGTGTAAAAGAAAGAAATGAATGGAATGAAGAATTGGTTGTTTCTACTGTAAAAGAGATTTTAGAATTTCATATGGGCGCTGTTCCAGAAAAAATAAAAGTAGATGGAAAAGAAATTTCTCCGATGGATTATATGAAAACACAATTGAAATTAAATCCAGATGATTACGTAGATTTTATGTCGTTGATGAATGCTCCATATTATGAAAATTCATTGTATGATGTTCCAGATAATTGGTATAGAAGTAAAGATTTTAAAAATGTTCCATTGGATGATTTCATGGGATTAATTAAAAATGCATTAACAAAAGGACATTCCATTAGCATTGGTGGAGATGTTTCTGAAGCAGGTTTTGAATCTTGGAAGCAAGTAGCTATCATTCCTACTTTTGATATTCCTTCTGATTACATTGATGAAAACGCAAGAGCTTTTCGATTTTTAAATCAAAGCACAACGGATGATCATGCCATGCATTTAGTAGGTTTTCAAGAGGTGGATGGAAAAACTTGGTATTTAGTAAAAGATTCAGGTGCTGGTTCACGAAATTGTGGAGAAACATGTAAAGAGTTTGGATATTATTTTATGCATGAAGATTACATCAAATTAAAAATGATGACCATCACCATTCACAAAGACGCAGCGAAAGATGTGTTGGCGAAGATGAAGAAATAAATTTTTGGAATAAAAATTAGGAAATGGTCTTTCGAAAGGAAGGCCATTTTTTTTAACAGGTCGCTCCTCTGGATTTTTAGAAATCGTCATTTGATCTTTATTACAAACATGTTACTCCTAAGGAGTTTTATGAAAATAATACATTTTTTTAGCTCCGTAGGAGCGATATTTCAATTGTCCGAAGGGCCTTTGCAGCTTTGGTATTTCAGCTCCGTAGGTGCGACATCTTTGCGTTTCTTTTTTTTATTGCACCGAAAAAATTTTCCCACACTCCTCCCAAAATTTTGGAAATGATTTTGCAACCACATTTTTATTTTCAATAGTTACCGAATCACAAATTAGACACATTACTGAAGCCGACATCGCCATCCGATGGTCTTCATAGGTTTTAATTTCGATGTTTTGTGGTAATTCTTTTTCAGGAGAAAATTTTATTGAATCATTGGTAATCTCCACTTTCATTCCGCATTTTTCCATTTCATTTTTCAAAGCAACGATACGGTCTGTTTCTTTGTTTTTTAGAGTGGAAAGACCAGTCATTTTTCCAGAAATTCTAATCGCACAACAAGTGAAGGCAAGCGTTTGTGCTAAGTCCGGACAATCAGTAAAATCATATTCAAAATAGTCGCAAAAAACATCTTTGTTATTGAAAATTTCTATTTCATTTTCTTTGAAAATAGTTTCTATGCCAAAAACAGAATATATTTCTTTGACCATAGCATCTCCTTGTAAGGAATGTAATTTTAAACCAGGAATTAGGATTTTTAATGTAGGATCTACTGCTACCATACTATAAAAATAAGATGCAGCACTCCAATCGTTTTCGCAATGAATTTTTTTATTTTGGTAGGGTAGTGGTGAAATCTGAATTTGATGCTCATTGTATTGCACTATTGCACCACATAACTTCATCATTTCTGCAGTCATTTTTATGTAGGGAAATGAAACTGGTTTCAAATTGAAGTGGATTTGTAAACCGTTTTTTAATTCAGGAGCTATCATCATCAAAGCACTTACAAATTGACTGCTGATAGATGGATTCAAATCAATTTTTCCTCCTAAAATATTTCTGCCAATTATTTTTAAGGGGATGAATCCATTTTTTTCTGAATAAGAAATAGTAGCGCCTAATTTATTCAATGCATCTACCAATTCAGAAATCGGTCGTTCTTTCATTCGATCACTTCCCGTAAGCGTGTATGAACCGCTGCGAATACTTAAAGCGGCAGTTAAGAAACGAAGGTTGGTTCCTGCTGCTCCGCAATTCAATTTTTGGTTGGCATTAATTTCATTGGTCAAATGGAAAAGAGTTT
>JBIPLT010000336.1:0-3031 GCA_044368255.1 Flavobacteriales bacterium | reverse complement strand
TTTTGTGAATCTTCAGCATCAGAAATATTTTCAACAGTTACTTTTTTATGGCTTATCAAAGAAATGATCAAAGCTCTATTACATTCACTCTTAGAAATCGGTAGTTGGATTTTTTGCGCCGAAATTATTTTTTTACGAAAAAGAATAATATCATTTTTCATATGCCGCTTTATAATAAACTAATGCGTTTTTGATTTCACCGGCTGTAATAAAATTATCGAATGTGGCCGTTCCAATACTATTCAATAAAGTGAAATTGATTTGATTGTTTTTATTTTTTTTATCGTTTTTCATGAGCTCAATAATTCGATGATGAGCTAATTCTTCTAAGGGAAAACGAGGATAAATGGAGGTAATAAAATTTGTTATTTCTTCTAAATCTTTTTTAGTAATTAAACGATGTTTAAATGACAAATAACTTTCGCAAATTAGACCAATTGCCACGGCTTCTCCATGTAGTAATAAAATATTGGCATTTTCTAATGAGAAAGATTCAATAGCATGTCCAATAGTATGCCCGAAATTCAAAATTTTTCGCAACCCTTTTTCATGGGGATCATTTTTAACAATTTCGTTTTTTATTTTTAGGGAAGGCAATATCAATTTGGTCCAATTTTTATTTTCAGAAAAATCTGATTTACGAATTAAATCCCAATAAGAACGATCAGCAATCAACGCATGTTTAATTATTTCGGCTAATCCGGCCATCATTTGACGTTTGGAAAGTGTTTTTAAAAAATCGGTATCGATATAAATTGCTTCGGGTGAATTAAATATTCCCAATTGATTTTTTACATTATCTAAATCAACACCTGTTTTTCCCCCAATTGAGGCGTCTACCATCGCCAATAAAGTAGTTGGAATATTAATAAATCGTATTCCTCTTTTATAAATTCCGGCAATAAAGCCACCCATATCAGTGATTACGCCTCCTCCTAAATTAACGAGTATGGATTGTCGATCGGCACCCAATTCGGTAATAGCTTGCCAAATTCTTGTGCAAATTTCAATATTTTTACTCGCTTCACTACTTTCAATCTCCAATACCTCCGCACGTGAAAATGATGGGCAGTCATTCACCAATTTTGGGAAACAATTTTGTAAGCTATGCTCATCCAGCAATATAAATAATTTAGCGTTTTTATTTTCTGGTAAATTCAAAATACTTTCCAGAGATGATTCACTCAATGAACCTATTTCAATTGGGTAATTTCTTCCCCCATTTATCGCGTTTTCAGTTTGGATGATTGTTTTTGGCATGATTCAAACTTACATAATTTAATTCAATTTGTTTATCTATCATTCTATTTTCGAGTTGAATTTATCACTGTTCTTTGTGGTTTCTGAAAAATCGTTTACCTTCACAAAAATTAAATCGAATAGCCACATGCAGGTTCATAATTTAGCTCTAACCAATTCATTGTTTAGCAATTTTCTTTCGGAAATGCGAAATATAGATGTTCAACTTGATCGTATGCGATTTAGAAGAAACATGGAAAGAACTGGAGAAATATTAGCTTATGAAATAAGCAAAACATTAGCTTTTACCGAAGAAGACATTGAAACGCCATTGGGCAATGCTTCCATGAAATTAATTACGGATCAACCTGTTTTGGCCACTATTTTGAGAGCAGGTTTACCCTTACATCAAGGCATGTTAAATTATTTTGACCATGCCGAATGTTCATTTATTTCAGCTTATAGAAAGCACAATAAGAATGACGAAACATTTGATGTAGAAATAGAATATTTATCAAGTCCTTCTATCGATGGTAAAGTTTTGATTCTTTGTGATCCGATGTTAGCAACGGGTGCATCAATGGTGTTAGCCTATAAAGCCATGTTAAAAAGAGGAACTCCAAAACATATTCATATTGTAGCATTAATTGCAAGTGCTGAAGGAATTGAACATGTAAAGAAAAATTTACCAGAGAATACTACTATTTGGTTAGGATCTATAGATGTTGAACTAACTGCGCAAGCTTATATCGTTCCAGGTTTAGGTGATGCTGGTGATTTGGCATACGGGGAGAAAATTTAAAGTGAACTGGGGAGCATTAATACTCGTTTTCTTTTTATCCGCTACAAAATTTTTGTTCGCACCTTCTGTTAGCTTATATACTTTCGGTTTTTGGGAAACGATTTTATTTGTTTCTATTGGCGGAATTGTTGGAGTAAGTATTTTTTATTTTGGAGCAGGATGGTTAATTGATAATACGCATCAACGTAGATTAAAAAAAGAAGCACTACTTAAAAGCCAAGGCAAACCCATTCTCAAAAAGGTTTTTACACCAGGCAAAAGAAAAATACTACGTATCAAAAGGGCATTCGGTTTAACAGGAATTGCCATTGTAACACCTTGTATTATTTCTATTCCTATTGGTTCGGTATTAGCAGCAAGATTTTATCATCACAAAAAACAAACTGTTTTTGTATTGTATTTATCAGTGATTATTTGGGCTTTTGTACTCACCGAATTCAATGATTTGGTGATGTCGATTTTTAGATAAATTTTTATCCAACCACATTATTTTTGTAGAGGTACATTTCTTAAGGATTGACCTATTTTCAAGAGGTAATTTTTACGAAACGGACTGCGGGCACCTTTCAGGAAGTTCCGAGTGAGCGAGGAAATCACCTGAAAGGTCGCAAGTCGGTGAGTAAAATTTGCAGAGTGAAAATGAGTCTTGATTTTTTGTTTCTTTTTTATCAAGAAAAAAGAAAGAGGGAAATATTTTTCATTATAGTTTCTTAAATTCCCTATAAGCAGAAGTAATATAACATCTACATTGATTCAATGCTTTTTGATATTCTTCATCTGTCTTATACGAATTTTCTAGAATAATATCATCGGCCATATTATAGGCAAAATGTCCATTTTTATCTACCCAACCATAACCATTTATACAAGTATGCAAAGCAAATTCTGCCGAAGTGGGATTCAATAAATCCTTACTCCATTTAAATCCTTTTGTTTCTTTTCCCATTTGCATCAATAAGGTTTTTACCACATCTATTTGTGAACCTAGTT
>JBIPLT010000066.1:0-12993 GCA_044368255.1 Flavobacteriales bacterium | reverse complement strand
AAAAATACAAATTTACACTACAATATAACTTGTAAGGGCCTGCCTATAAAAATGACTTTGATGGGAATGAGAAAATCTATGAGTCTTACCCGTATATCAAGCCCTCTGTTTGGCAATTAACATTACACTATTTAACAATCCACGCTAAGCTAAAATTCAAACTTTCAAATTTCAATAGTTTTGGTACCTTTGGAATCTATTAAAAAGCTACACTTGACCACGTCATTTTATACCCGAATTATTCTTACCGTTTTAGTTGCATTTTGCAGCCTAGGAGAAGGATTATCACAATCAAGGGGAGAAAAAAAATTATTGAAGAAAGCGCGAAAGGCTCTATCAGAAGGAAATTATTTAAATGCAAAATCTAATTACTCAGAATTGATTCAGATGAATGCAAATTCGGTTGATTATAATTTCGAAGCTGGCTTATCGTATTACAATTCTGAAGTAGAAAGAGAAAAATCACTAACTTATTTCATAGCTGCACTTAACAATTCTGGTAACGATACTATTCCTGAATTGCTTTACTATTTGGGACGAGCTCATCATTATGTTCAGGCATTTGACAAAGCCATAAATTATTACAATCGCTTTAGAATCCTTGTAGAAGCTGATGGCGCTGGCGAAATTTTAGGTCGAGATGTGAATCATTTCATCGAAATGTGTAACAACGGTTTGAAATTTCAAAGTGATACGCCTCAAAAAATAGAAGTGAAAAACATGGGTGCAAAAGTTAATTCAGAATATGGTGAATATGCCCCTGTGGTGAAAAAGGATGGAAGTTTTATGCTATTTACTGCTAGAAAAAAAGAAAGTACAGGGGGTAAATATTACCATGACCATAAAAAGTTTGAAGATATTTACATCTCGAGCAGAGAAGGTGAAAATTGGTCAGAGCCTACAAAAATTGATTATTCGAAAAATTATATCAGCACAAAAATTAATTCAAAATATCATGAAGCGGCAATTGCATTAAACGATGATGAAACCAAACTTTTCATTTATCGCGCTGAAGATTTGTGGCAATCTGAATTGAAAGATGGAAAATGGAGTGAGCCAGTTAGAATGAATGATAATTTGAATTCAAAAGAACATGAGCCTAGTGTCTATATTTCTGCTGATGAAAAAACACTTTTATTAACCAGTAATCGCGATGGAGGAAAAGGGGGAAGAGATATTTATCTTTCTAAAAAACTGGACGATGGTTCATGGGGCCCCGTTTCACTTTTAGGTGATGAAATAAATACTATTTATGATGATGATGCTCCATTTTTAACACGAGATGGTTCGGTGCTTTACTTTTCATCAAAAGGTCATAATAGCATGGGTGGATATGATATTTTCAAATCTTATAAGGATGATGAAGAAAAATGGACGGCTCCTGAAAACTTAGGTTTTCCTATTAATTCGGCAGGAGATGATATTTATTATATTCAGAATATAGAAGGAACTAGTGCGTTTTATGCTTCCAATAAAGCAAATGGTTATGGTGATATGGATTTGTACCAAGTTTCACTTGAATGTAAAAGCATTCCTAATACAGAGATTAGAGGTTTAGTGGTAGCCGGTGAAAATCAACTACCGGTTGGGGCTGTTATTAAAGTGTTCGAAAAAGAAACAGGAATAGAAATGGGCACTTATAATGTAGATAAAAATACAGGTCTTTATATGATGGTGCTCCCTCCAGAAAAAACCTACAACTTGGAAATTATTGCCGAAGGGTTTGAAACAAATCGTCCGCATAAAGAAGAATTTACTCTTCCAAAACAATGTGAATTCTTCCAATTATTTCAGGAAATTGAAATTCGCAGAATGCATGATGATAAAAACAGAATTGTTAGGCAAGAAGCCACTTTTAATAATGCCTTTTTCGATATTAAAAAAGAAACGCTAAAAGATCTCGGAATAATTTCTCTTCCAGAAGATAATATCGATTTGAATAATGTTAAAGTAAGTGATGAAAACATCGCTATCACAGGAAAATTAATGCACAATGACATATTACCAGCAACGGGTATTGAAATTATGTTAGTCAATAATGAAGGAGAAATAATCAAAACTACACGTACGGATAAAAATGGTGTTTATCAATTTTTTAATTTACGTCCCAATGAAAAGTTTGTGGTGATGATTGATGAAGGTGATGCTTCAATAAGTATGTATAGTGATGCACCAATAAATTCTGATAATAATGTCGTTATTAAAGGAACCGTTAAAAAGATGAATCTTTTGGATAAAAAAATAACTTCACTACTAGATATGGAAGTATATCTGGTTAATCTCGAAAAGAAAGTGATTGCTACCTCTAAAACAGATCCAAATGGAAATTTCTCAATTGATAATCATCCAATAGATAAACAAAGAGTAAATGAATTAGCTAATAATGAATTTCCTTATCATTTTGATTTAGATTTTCCAGAAGGACTGTTCTCAACCTATATAAAGACAATTGATCCTACCAATAATGAAGTTAATTATTCTGAATATATTGACATCATCAATTTTGAACATGTAGGTATAGATATCCCTCAATTTGAAAATATTCTTTTTGACTTTGATAAATTCTTTTTAAGACAAAGAAGTGTAGATATCCTTCAAAGAATTTATGAATTTATGGCAGCTAATCCAACTGTATCCATTCATATGGATGGACATACCGATTGGTATGGAACAGAACCATACAACGTTAAACTTTCAGAAAAACGATCTGATGCTGCGTTAAATTATCTCATAAATAAAGGCATTGATCCTAAAAGAATGGAACAAGATTGGCATGGTGAAATTAAGCCAACAGTTGCAAATGCAAACCCAGATGGAAGTGACAATCCCGGTAACAGACAGTTGAACAGACGTTGTGAATTTCAAATTAATATCCCCAACATGCCTTCTTTAACCCTCACATTCTAAGTGGTTTATTCTATCAATCTTTTTTATAAATTTACATTTAAGAAATTTTGGTATTATACTTGTGATTGTGGTGGTATGCAGAACGAAAAGTGGAGTCTAAATCTATTTATTTTAGCAATATTAATTGTGTTGCCTTTTTTTGGCTACTCACAACCTGATGATCGTTTTGCTCGAGAGCATTTCAAAAAAACAAATTATTTATTTGCTATTCCAGAGTATAAAACTCTTTTGAAAGTGGAACGTGATAATGCTGATTATAATTATGAATTGGCTTTATGTTTGCTTCGCACTTTCGGTGATCGCACTTTAGCTATTCCTTATTTAGAAAGAGCTTGTAAACAAACTAAATTTCCGGCAGACGCTAAATATCAATTAGCCATAGCTTATACCTATCAAAATGAATGGGACAAAGCAGTTACTAGCATGGAAGAATATAAAACGAAAGCATCCGGAAAAGATAAAGAGAAAGCCATAAAAATGATTGAACAATTTCATTCGGCTAAAGCAATGACAGCTATTCCCATCAATGTGACTTTTTCAAATATAAATGAAGTAAACACAGAATATCCCGATTATTATCCATTTGTGACTACAGATGAAAAATTTATGTACTTCACCACTCGTAGACCAGAAACAAAAACTCAAAAACAAGATTATGATGGCTATTATTCCGCCGAGTCTTATATGAGTACCTATGATGGAGAAAAATTTACTTTTGGAAAGAACTTGGGCAATAAAGTGAACACAAAATATGATGATCAAATTGTAGGTGCTTCGGGAACTGGTGAACTTTTATTTTTCTATTCCAATGCGATCGAAACATATGGAGCACTTTACAAATTAATAAACCAATCTGGTGGTTGGAAAAAAGAAAAATTTATTGAAACGGTTGAAGGCGAAAAGACAATTGAAACTGCTGGATGTATAAATGCAGATGAAAATACCATTTTGTTTTCAAGTAACAGAGCGGGTGGAAAGGGTGGTTATGATATTTGGATGTTGAGAAAATTACCCAATGGAAAATGGGCGGAACCACAAAATTTAGGAGATGGAATAAATACAGCTGCTGATGAAGATTTTCCGTCTTTACAGTCAGATGGAGTTACTTTATTTTTTAGCTCCAACGGTCATGGAGGAATGGGAGGCTATGATTTATTTAAAACAACTTGGAATCAAGATGACAATACCTACTCCACTCCACAAAATATCGGCTACCCTTTAAATACACCCTATGATGAAAGAACTATTTCTTTTGGTGAAGATGGAAAGCACGCCTATATTTCAGCCGTTAGGCCAGAAGGAAAAGGTGATTTAGATATTTATCGAGTAACCTTTAATGATGTAGAATATATTCCTGCTCTTTATCAAGTGAAACTTCAAAATACAGATACTTCGTTTACAACAGATGCGGTAATTGTAATTACTACTGAAGGATGTGAATTGGTGGGAGAATACAAAGCCAATGTAAACAATAAGAAATTTACTATTTCTTTAAAACCCGGAAACTACAATATTGAGATCGTAGTAGAAGGATATGCACCTTATGTTGAACATCTTTATGTAAATGAATTCGCGCATCGCTTGGGCGTAATAGAAAAAGTATTACGTTTGAAGCCAGAATAATTCATTTACACTAATTATGAAGCTTGAACTAACCAAACCATTAGCCTTAATTGATCTTGAAACCACTGGAGTGAATATCGCTTCTGATCGTATTGTAGAGATTTCTATTCTAAAAATTTTACCTACAGGGCATAAAATTACTTATACCAAAAGAGTTAATCCAACCATTTCCATTCCTGCAGAGTCAACTGCAATTCATCACATTACTAACGCAGAAGTGGCGAATGAAAAAATGTTTAGTGAATTGGCATACGAAATTCTTCATTTTATTGATGATGCCGATTTAGCAGGATACAATTCTAATAAATTTGATATTCCATTAATGGTGGAGGAATTTTTACGTTGTGGAATAAATTTTGAAATTAGAAATAGAAAATTAATCGATGTGCAAAATATTTTCCATAAGATGGAACAGCGCACATTGTCTGCCGCCTATAAATTCTATTGTAATAAAGAAATTGAAAATGCTCATGCTGCTGAAGCGGATATCGCGGCAACCTATGAAGTTTTAGAAGCACAATTAGAAAAATATCCAGATTTAAATCCTAATGCAGATTTCCTCCATGAGTTTTCAAAAGGAAAACACGAACCATTAGATTTTGCTGGAAGAATTATTTTAGATGAAAAAAATATTCCTGTATTCAACTTTGGTAAACACAAGGGAAAAACAGTAGAAAACGTTTTTAAATCAGAACCGAGTTATTATAATTGGATGATGAATGGAGATTTTCCACTTTATACCAAAAAAATAATTACCGAGATAAAAGAAAATATGGTCAAATAATAAGCCACTAATTGCACTAATTACTTTTGTATTCTTATTCGTGATAATTCGGAAAATTCGTGGCTAAAAAAATCCCCTATGAAAATAATCTGTATCGGAAAAAATTATGCGGCTCATGCCAAAGAAATGAGTAGCGCTGTTCCAAGTGAACCCGTTTTTTTTATGAAACCCGACACTTCTTTATTGCAAAAAGGACATGATTTCTATTACCCCGATTTCACCAAAAATCTTCACCATGAAATTGAAGTAGTTTATAAAGTGGGGAAAATGGGAGAACATATTGCTCCTGAATTTGCATTAAAATATATTTCTGAAGTGGGAATTGGAATCGATTTCACCGCTCGAGATTTACAAGACAAAGCCAAGGAAAAAAGTCTTCCTTGGGAAATTGCAAAAGCTTTTGATAATGCTGCCGTTATTTGCAATGAATTTATTCCGATAGCTGAAATCACCACAAATAATATTCATTTTCATTTAGATGTAAATGGAAAAACCGTTCAAGTAGGAAAGACCTCCGATATGATTTTTTCGATTGAACAAATCATTGCTTATGTTTCTAAATTTATTACTCTAAAAACTGGAGATTTAATTTTTACTGGAACTCCAGAAGGTGTTGGAGCGGTTCAAAAAGGAGATGTTTTGTCTTTATTTTTAGAAAAGAAAAAAATGCATGAGTTTGCCGTGAAGTGATTTTAATTCTTTGTTACCACTTCATTACTTTATGCCTTAAAATTTCTTCTTCCAACTTTATTTCAATAAAATAAATTCCAGAAGATACTTTTTCAAAATCTCGGGTTATTTCTATTCTGTTTTTCATTTCTGCTTTGAGTGTAACACTATTTTCAGCAATCAATTGACCAGAAACAGAATAAATGGTGATTTCTATTTGTGAATTATTTCCTGCAAAAACATCAATATACGCCTCTGTAGAAAATGGGTTGGGAAAAATATTTTCTACAAAAAATGAAGAATGATCTTCGTTTATTCCTGTTAGAAGTTGATGAGCGAAATAAAAATCTGGAATTCCATATCCCGTTAAAGAATCGGCAACCGAAAAATGCGAAGAACTTACTTGAATGGCATTAATAATTTGCATATTGTTTTTATCTGGATGCGCTTGCCACAAACAGGCCGCAAGTCCGCAGGCTATTGGAGATGAAAAAGAAGTTCCGCTTCCCAAGGTTACATTTCCACCTGGCCAAACAACGGCAGATAAATATCCCTGTGCTGCAATATTGGGCTTCACATCTCCATCCGAAGAGGGGCCTTTTGAGCTATAAGATGCATAAAGTCTATCAGAGCCAACTGCACCAACCGTCATCACACTATCTGCATCTCCAGGTGCCCCAATATGAAACCAAGTATCTGTTCCGCTATTTCCTGCACTCACCACCACTAAAATTCCTTTTGATGCAGCAACATCTGCTCCACGCGAAATAAAAGTAGTATTGCCATCCATATCTGCATAAGTATAATTTAATGTGGCATCATCAAATCTCGTATATCCCAATGAAGTATTAATTAAATCCACTCCCGCACTATCGGCATACTCGGCCGCTTCCACCCAATTATCTTCTTCTATCGGCATTTCACTATCCGCATCTTCTGTAATAAAAAAATAATAATTCGCCATTGGAGAAGTACCCACATGTTCATAGGGCAATTCCGTTCCCATACACGACAAAACGAGCGAACCATGTCCATTGGTATTCGTATAAACATCAACCGTATCTTTCACAAAATTATAGGTTCCTAAAACACGATTATCTGAAAATAATTTTGAAAACGCGGGCATCGCATTCACAAAAGGAAATCCTGCATCCAATACCGCTATAGTCATTCCTTCACCGTTAAATCCATCATTATGTAATAAATGTCCTCGGTGCATTTCTATTTGATCAAATGCAGCACCGTAATAATTTTCTGAATCGAAAACAAAACGTTTTTGAGTTTCCACATTCAATTTATTGGAAGGAATATTTTTTTCAGGAATTTTTATCCGATCTATATTTTTCACAAATGAATAAGTGAGAATATCATTCAACATGACAGAATCTCCGGCAACGGTAATACAATTAAACCATCTTGATTTCGCTAACAGTTCAACTCCTGGATAATTCAAAATAGAATCGAAATAAACTTCATTGATGGGTAAATCACGTTCATCAATACCAATGGAATACCTATTTCTTCTATCTATAGCTTTTGACGAAAGAAAATCTTGTGGTTGTAAAACTGAGTAAGGAGAATTGTTTTTATCGGTGAAATGTATTCTAAAAACATTATTGGACTGACAAAAAGAATCTGCAAAGAAAATAGAAAAGAAAAATAAAATCAATATGATTCTATTGGCCATAATCGGTTGCAATTTGAGTATAGGAATAACCATTGTATATTGGATTTCCAGCAACGTAAGTGATGTAAAAATACTTGTCTAACTTCTTAATCATTCCAACGTTCATGGCATAAATTTCATAAGCTTCATCTTCTTCTATAAAATTATAATTTATGCGTTGAGAAACGGTAACTGTACTGTCAAAGTTTAAACTACCTAAAACAAGTGGCTCATGAATTTGATCGTATTCATATTCGTTTTCTTCGAAAGTATTATAAACATTTCCATTCCATTTTTTAGTTGAATTTACTTGAAAGGTCATTTTCAAATATCTCACATCCTCCTCCATTTTTTCTACTTGGCTAGTAGTTCTTGTTGCATACCAAATATCTTTAATCACCCATGGCAAGGTATCAGCCGTTCTCCAGTATCGTTCAATACGCAATGAAGGTCTTCCTTGATTATCTATAAAAGTGGATTCAATTACTTCCCTCAAATGATAGCGTGTGGTATCATAAAATGCTGAAATTTCATCTACTTCGATATAAACTACATCTGATTCAACCCAAGTTCCAACCTTCACTGGAAAATAATCATAATAAAAACTTACAGAAGGAAGTTCTTCTTTCTTACAAGAAAATGCAAAAATCAATAAAACGATAAGTAATTTATTTCTTAACCGCATTAGTAGTAGTTTTTGTTCCTGTAGTAGTAGTTTTTGTAGCCGATGATTTAGTGGTATTGGTTTTAGTATCCTTCACCGCACCCGTAGATTCTTTTTCATTCAATAATTCTTTTTTGAATTCTTCCACTTTTTTATCAGGAACCAAAGTTCCTTCTTTAAAATAAACTTGCTTCAAAAGTTTTCCTTCTTCTTCATCATATAAGGAACATAAACCATGTTTAAGTCCTTTTTTATAATTCGTTTCATCTTCTGGTTTACCTGTGGAACTATTGTAAATAGTGTACTTTCCTTCTAATAGATCATCTTTATACTTGCACGTGGCTCTTTTAGTTCCCTTCTCATAATACTGTGCCCAATCGCCTTCTTTTTTTCCTTTCACATAATTAAATGCCTCCGATTTTTTTCCACTCACATAATAGATGAATTTTTTTCCATCTTCCAAATCATCTTTATACTCTTGGGTGTAGGTTTTGGTTCCAGCATAATCATAATACGTCCAAAGGCTGTCTTTCTTCTGGTCAATGTATTTTCCATCGCTCATCATTTTTCCTCCATCTTCTTTTGGATAATAAAAAGTAGCGTAGGATGTTTTTCCATCGCTTTTGAATTTAATTACACTTTTCAAATCACCAGTTTCATAGAAATACTTGAATTCACCAACTGGTTTCCCATCTTTGAATTCACCTATATAACGTGTAACGCCATTCTCATGCTTCACTTTCCATTTACCCGTCTTTAGACCTTTAGCATCGGTTTTATTCTCCTCTTGAGCCAAAACTATTGCTGGAGTAAATAATAAAAACAGTAATAAAAATTTAATCGTTTTCATAGGCTAACAAATATACCAAAAAGAAATGCAAATACCAGACCGATTTTACGAACGGCTTTTAGAAAAGTTCAAATCAATTGAACCCTTGTTTTTTAGTCACGTGATAGGTATGCTTATGTGGAGAATTTCGGATAATCATTTCGGCCAAAAAACCACCAATGAACATCATAGTTCCCAATATCATAGTGGTTAGTGCAATATAAAATTCAGATCGACCTGCCAAAAGCTTTGCATCTGTATGAATAAAAAGTTTATCAATGCCCATCCACATTACTAACAGAAAGCCAATAAAAAACATCATCGTTCCAATCAAACCGAAAAAATGCATCGGTTTTTTTCCAAATTTACTAATGAAAGTAATGGTGAATAAATCCAAAAATCCATTAATAAATCGCTCTAATCCGAATTTAGATTTACCGTATTTTCTTGCTTGATGAACCACTACTTTTTCGCCAATTTTTGTAAAGCCTGCCCATTTGGCTATTACCGGAATATATCGATGCATCTCGCCCATCACATCAATTGCTTTTACCACTTCCTTTTTGTAGGCTTTCAATCCACAATTAAAATCATGAAGCTTGATTCCCGACATTCTACGCGTTGCCCAATTGAACAATCGTGTAGGAATGGTTTTCATGATAGGATCATATCGCTTTTTCTTCCATCCTGAAACCAAATCATATCCTTCTGAAGTAATCATTTTATAGAGCTCAGGAATTTCATCCGGGCTATCTTGTAGATCGGCATCCATGGTAATAATAACTTCACCTTCGGCCGCTTCAAAACCCGTGTCGAGGGCTGCTGATTTTCCATAATTTCTACGGAACTTCATTCCTTTAATATTGGGGTTTTTAGCGCCCAATTCCTCAATCATTTCCCAAGAACCATCCTTACTTCCATCATCCACAAAAATAACTTCATAAGTCAAAGAATTGGCTACACAAACACGATTTATCCAATCAGATAATTCAGGTAGCGACTCTTTTTCATTGAGCAATGGAATAACTATGGAAACTTGTAGATTCATTTAGAGTTCAAAGATGAGAAAATATTTCAACGAAGAAAATTAATGAAGGTTACAATTCGAACCATTGAAATACCCTATTCAATAATTTTTAGCTTTAAATTCTAGTAATTCGAGCCTCAACTAGGTTTATTACTTTAAAACTGCTTTTTTCGACTTTTTATACAAATCAAAAATAATTCCGTCACTCAATCCAATTTTTGGAACTAACATTTGAGTAACTTCTGCGTATTTCATTATTGCTAAATAGATATCAGCCGCTGGCAAAATTACATCGGCTCTATCGGGACGTAAGCCAAGAATATTGATTCTATCTTCTAACGTAAATGAAGCTAAATGTGCTTGAATTTTTTTAATTTCATCGTATGAAATATAATCATCATCCTTTTCATTTATTTTAAGAATACGATTAATATTTCCACCCGTTCCAACAGCAATGATTTCGGCATGATTGGGATTCAATGTTTTTACCCAATCTTTCATCTCGATCCATCTTTTCTCTGGAACCTGATTTTTTAGAATACGCAATGTTCCCATTTTAAAAGACTGAGAAGCCCTCTTTTTTCCATTTTCTATCAATGAAATTTCGGTTGACCCTCCGCCAACATCAATGTATAAATATGATTTTTTATGATCTATTTTTTGAGTAAAGAAATTGGATAAAATTAAATCTGCTTCTTCTTCTCCTTCTATGAGTTCGAGGTTAATTCCAGTTTCTTCTTTTACTAAATCTAAAACTTCCTTGCGATTTTCAGCTTCTCTCATTGCGGATGTTGCAACCGCTCGAAAAGTTTCCACTTCGTAAACATCCATCAAATGGCGATAAGCTTTGAGCGTTTTGATGAGCATTTTAACTCTTTTCTTAGAGATTTTCTTGTCTTCGAAAACATCCTCGCCCAAACGCAACGGAACACGCACCAACATGATTTTTTTTACTGTAGCTTCTTCGTTTCCGTTCTTCACGCTGCCGATTAAAAGCCGCCCTGCATTTGATCCTATATCTATTGCTCCAAATATCAAAATATGATTTTTGACAAAAATAGGCCTATTGAAAAACTTTGAAAGAGAATGTGTATAACTGTTGTGAGATGTTGAAACAATAAATTATTCTGGATGATTTAATTTAGCCTTAAAATATTTATAGGTTTCTGTCTGAGAGCGGAATAAATCCTTTTGATGCAAAATGTTACCCTTATAATTATTGGTTTGCTCTTTATCTATAATTCGAGATTTCGCGTTGCCTTTCAATTGCATTTCAATCACGTCACGCAATTGTTTGCGAACGTCATTATCAAAAATTGGCGCAGTAACCTCAATTCTAAAATCAATATTTCTTTCCATCCAATCGGCAGAAGAGAGATACATTAACTCATGGCCATCATTTCCAAAAATGTATACACGTGAGTGCTCCAAAAACCGATCAACAATACTCATCGCTTCAATATTTTCACTCATTCCTTTTACTCCGGGAATTAATGAACATACTCCACGCACTATAATTTTTATTTTCACTCCTTCTTGGCTCGCTTGATACAATTTTCGAATTAATTCTTGATCCACCAAATTATTTAATTTAAGAATTATGTAAGCATCGTGTTGCCTTCTTGCATTACGTATTTCTTCATTAATTAATTCAATAAATCTTTTTCGTGAATTAAATGGAGAAACTAATAAATATTTGAAAGGTGTACGTTTGTAATTATTGGCAAAGAATTCAAAAATATTCTTGACTTCATTGGTAATTCTTTCATCACAAGTTAAAAGTGAATGATCGCAATATATTTTAGCATTATCCTCATGAAAATTACCGGTACCAATATGCGCGTATAACTTCTTTTTATTGGATTCCTTTCTTTCGATTAGAATTAATTTCGAATGTACTTTTAAACCCACTACACCAAAAATAACTTTCACTCCTTCTTCTTGCAATTTTTCAGAAACTTTGATATTGTGCTCTTCGTCGAATCTTGCTTGTAATTCAACAACAGCAGTAACGTCTTTTCCGTTCTTTGCGGCATTGATTAATGCATTAGCTATTTTAGAACGAGCAGCAGTGCGATATAAATTTATTTGAATGGAAGTAACGTTTGGGTCGATTGCTGCCTCTCGTAATAAATCAATAATATAATTGAAAGATTGGTAAGGAAAACTAATTAAAATATCTTTTTTACGAATCACATTCAAAACACTACGTTGATTGACCAAAGATTGATGATGTAATGCGGGCAAAGATTCGTAGATTAAATTCTTACTTCCGATAGAGGGAAATTTGATAAAATCTTTGAAGTTATGGTATCGTCCGCCATGAATGATATTCTCATCATTCTGTAATTTCAATTTTTTGAGAATGAAATCCAGTAAATCTGCAGGCGCTTTTTTATCGTAAATAAATCTAACCGGTTGCCCTTGCTTACGTTTTTTCAAACTCTTAGCCACTTTTTCTACAATACTATGTGAAATATCTTCTTCGATATCTAATTCAGCATCACGTGTAAGTTTAATAGTGAAACCTTCAATATGATCGTAATCAAAAATGGAAAATATTTCTTGAAAAGAATAACGAATGATATCATCTAGCAAAATAATATCAATTCTTCCTTTAATAGATTCGGGTAAAACTAAAAATCGGGGTAAAACCAATGATGGAATTTCAATTAAAGAATATTGAGTATCTCCCTTCCGTCTTGAATGAGTCATTTTAATCGCCAAATAAATTACTTTATCTTTCAAATAAGGTAATTTGGATTTTTTGTCCAACATTAATGGCACTAAAGTTTGGCGAACAGTTTCTTGAAAATAATCTAAA
>JBIPLT010000332.1:0-3077 GCA_044368255.1 Flavobacteriales bacterium | reverse complement strand
CACCAGATTTAAATTTTAATGGATCTTTGGATAAATTATTTAGAAAAATTACTGTTCACGGTGGAGCACAAATTACTATTCCCAACACCAAATTAAAAATATGTCCCAATTTCTTAACCAAATTTCAAGGACCAAATAGAATAATAAATGTGGGAACAGACTTTAAAATTATTTTAAAAGAAGCATCACGTTCAACGGTTTTCTTCGAAGAAACTTCATTAGATTTTGGAACTTATATGAGATTTGGTGATGCTTTTTATGCTGCTCTCCGATTAAATTGGGGGCCTTTAAGTGTTGGAGCTGCTTATGATTTTACTTTATCTAATTTAACAACTGCGAAAGCTGGAAACGCGATGGAATTTATGCTTACTTATACCACCGCACTCAGTAAAACAGGATCGAGAAGTACTAGATTTTTATAAATAATTTTATTGAATAAATTAAACAATGGCTAAATTTCAAATCACCTATCGCCATTATTTAAAAACTCTTCTCATTGTTCATCTTGGATTGATGATGGCGCAATTGATTTTTATTGCCATCATATTCGTTCTAGTCAATGAAGAATCTTCAATAATTGATTTATATACTCAGAATATACTTTTAATAGTCGTTCCCATTGCTATTATTTTAATTATTAGTATGGGAAAATATTTTTACCAATTACAATTAAAAAAAATAACTAGTGAGAAAGAATTAGCATCAAAATTCAAAAGCTATCAAATTATGCAAATCATTCAATTTGCATTTGCAGAAATAGCCGCGCTTACCTGCTTTTTGGCGTCTTTTCTATCACAAAATTTAGTCTTCGTTTATGGTTCAATTGGAATTTTGCTTTATTTTTTGACATTGCGCCCAACAAAAATGAAACTTGAAAAGGAACTTCAATTTGATTTTAATGAACAAAATAAGTTAGCTAATCCTGACTTTGTTTTATATGAAGTTGAACGTTCGGAATTGAATTGACGATATTCATTAGTTTCAGTTTTGAAAACAATGATTAAAAATAAATAGCATTTTTTATTCTTGGTTTTTTTCAAAGTATAATCATCTATAAAAAATAGGTATAAAACCTGGCTATGATATAAAATTACTAAAAAAGTGCAAAGATTTTAGTCTTTAATTACATCGGAGAATAAAAACCCTACTTGAAATTTCAAATACAAACCGACAAACATGATGAGTTTCTAAATGAAGTTATCCATGAGTTTTATGATTAAAAAAATAATTCATAATCTAATAAATAGAATAAAATTCATTTTCTGATTTTAAGTTTAAGAATGGTATATTTAAAAGTCATGTGAATCTCTTTTCCTATTTAACCATTTAGGAAATGATTATTACCATCTTTGTTTATCCCCAAAAATAACATCAGCACCTCTTTCATTTTTTATTTGGTATAATTTAATTATATCAAATCTCAAAATAATTACCAATTCCTAATTATATTAAATGCTTAAATAGGGGAAATATGGCTAATCCTTTAAAAATCATAAGCAATCCATATCTACTTTATAACTTAACCCGTTTGCGTTCTGTTAATAAATTATGACCTTGTGTCAAAATTGAACTTCACGTTGCCTTATTTTTGTGAAGTGAATTTTTCCTCAAAACTTTTACAAGATGCCGTAGATCAGTTTGCCTCCCTTCCGGGTGTAGGCAGAAGAACTGCTGCGCGATATGCACTTCAACTTTTGAAAAGAAGTCCACAAGAAGTAGAAAATTTCACTCGTTCCCTATCTAAGCTAAAAAAAGAAATTTTACATTGTAAAAATTGCTTCAATATCTCAGATTCTGAAATCTGCACGATTTGTTCCAATACAAGACGTGACCCCGGATTGATTTGCGTAGTGGAAGATATTCGAGACGTAATGGCCATAGAAAACACTCAACAATACTTTGGATTGTATCATGTGTTAGGTGGAATAATTTCTCCAATGGATGGAATTGGCCCAAGCGACCTTAACATCCTTTCCTTATTAGATCGTGTTCAAAATAACGAAGTAAAAGAAGTGATTTTGGCTTTACCATCGAGCATGGAAGGTGATACCACCAACTTTTACCTTTTTCGAAAATTAAAGGATTTAAATATTCAAGTGAGCAATATTGTTCGCGGAATTTCTGTAGGAAGTGAGCTTGAGTATGCTGACGAACAATCGCTCGGAAGATCAATTTTGCACCGAATTCCTTATGAAAACTCTCTAACAAGGCACTAATTGGTTTGGAAATCCGTTTAAAGTTCAATGTTTAAAGTTTGAAAAACGTAATTTTATGTGAGTTTCAGAACTTTGAACTTTAAACCTTATACATTGAACAAATTATTCTCCTAACTTCGTCCATTCATGAAGCTTTCAGTTATCATCGTTAACTACAATGTAGAATACTTCCTCGAGCAATGCCTGAACTCGGTTTATAAGGCATTAGAAAAAGTAGAGGGCGAAGTTTTTGTAGTGGATAATAATTCCATCGATGGCTCTTGCGAAATGGTTAAAGCCAAATTTCCTAAGGTAATTCTCATTGAAAATAAAATTAACACCGGATTTTCAAAAGCCAATAATCAGGCCATTGCCTTGGCAAAAGGAGAATATGTTTTATTGTTGAATCCAGATACTGTAGTGGAAGAAGATACCTTTTTCAAATCAGTAAATTTTATGGATTCACATCCAGATTCAGGAGGTTTGGGAGTGAAAATGATTGATGGGAAAGGACATTTCTTACCTGAATCAAAAAGAGGATTGCCTACTCCATCGGTAGCGTTTTATAAAATATTTGGCTTATCCCGATTATTTCCGCGTTCTAAAAAATTCTCGAAATATCATTTGGGATATTTGGACAAAGATAAAACACATGAAATTGAAATTCTCTCAGGGGCATTTATGATGATGCGCAAATCAGTTTTAGATAAAATTGGTTATTTGGACGAAGCATTTTTCATGTATGGTGAAGATATCGACATGTCGTATCGAATTATTTTAGGCGGATATAAAAATTACTATTTTCCCGAAACAAGAATAATACATTACAAAGGCGAAAGCACAAAGAAAAGTTCAGTGAATTATGTTTTTGTTTTTTATAAT
>JBIPLT010000242.1:0-4899 GCA_044368255.1 Flavobacteriales bacterium | reverse complement strand
GAATCACAGGAACCCGTTTTATCCATTAAGGAAGCTTTCGATTATGCTTTAAGAATTAAGAAAAAGTCATTAAATGAGACTTCCTACATAAATTTTGCAGGTAGAATTAATCGATTCAAAAAAGCATTAGACGAAAACGCTCCCATAACCTCTTTGACCCGCAAACAAACTAATGAATACCTAAACGGCATTTTAGAAAGTACAGGTGCTAGAAACCGTAACAATTCCAGAATTGACTTAAGTTCTTTATTTGAAGTTTTGGCAAATGATGAAATAATACCCGAAAATTTCATAAAAAAAATAAATATACTTAAGACTAAACCTGAACGTAACAAAACGTATACGCCGGATATGCAACAGAATATTTATTCTTATTTGGAAAAAAACGACCCTGTCCTATTATTGTTTATAAAATTCATCTCCTATAACTTTTTGCGTCCTGTTGAAGTTTGTCGATTAAAAGTGGGCGACTTGGATATTAGTGACAAAAAATTATATGTTAGAGCCAAAAATAAAGCGGTAAAAATAAAAATAATTCCAGAAATTCTAATCAGCGATTTACCAGATTTATCAACTATGAATACTGACCATTTTTTATTCACACCATCTAAAATAGGCGGTGAATGGATTGCAACAGAAAACAATCGAAGAGACCACTTTTCAAAGCGATTTAAGACCATAGTAAAAGATCATTTTAAGCTTGGTGCGGATTATGGTTTGTATAGTTTTAGACATACTTTCATAACAAAATTATATAGAGAATTACGTAAATCTCATACTCCATTTGAAACAAAAAGCATATTGATGAATATTACAGGCCATTCTACAATGACAGCACTTGAACTATATTTAAGGGACATTGATGCTGAATTACCAGAAGATTATTCTCATTTACTAGGTTAAAAATTGCTTAATATTGAAAATTTAATTATTAAATAATTACCTTAAAATTCTTTAAACAAGTACTCCATTTTACTTTTTGACATTGCTTCAATATTAAAGATTTTGCAGTTTTTAATTTAAAAATAAAAAATTTATTTTAAGTTTACCTCAGGTAAACCCAAGGTATACCTGAACATATTTTGGGTATACCTCCAAGTTTACCTGAGGTAAACCTGAGGTATACTTGGGGTAAACTATACTGCTTCTCAAAAACAAGATAAAAGAATCACATAATTTAAGATAGGAAATAATAACCTAAATGAGCCTCTAATTCGCCTTCGGGCATTTTCTCAATTCCTCGTTTTTCTAGTTGGGTCAAAAAGCCATAAAAGTCTTCGCCTGTTTTGAATTGCTTCAAAAATTCATGGGATAATAAATCTTCCTTTTTCATAAAATGTGTAACTATTAAAATTAAGTAAAAAAAGGGGCTCAGCATAAACCCTAATGCTTTTTTTACTTACACACTTTATGGGATACTACTAGAATAAAAGGTATTCTTAGTCTCTAACAATACCTTTTAGAATGATGTTAGGATTAGGGAAGCTGAAGTTCTTTATTTGCTTTCTGAATCATTTTGATGATTTCATCATCACTGCCTTTGTGTCCTTTCTTACGAATATCCCATTACTGAATACTCCCAGCTGTATTGTCAATCTGGTATGACCAAAATAAGGTTAAAGGAACTTTATTAGCTACAATTTCCTTCAGCAAGGAGGCAGTCATTTCTTTTGAGAAAGGTTGATTATAACCCACTAGTTTTAGCTTCTCTACTGTTTTACGCGGACCTGTTTCTCCTATAAATAAAGGTTTTGCTGTGTCACTCTGACCGATAGATTGCGTCATAGAGAAATAATCTGTCATAGACTTTTATTATTTGAAAAAGACATTGTTTATTTTAATATTTCAATTCACTAAAATTTAGAATATTTTTCACTTAAAAAACACTTATTGATAAAGGTTTAATTTAATTATTTATTCCAAAAAAAAATACTATTTACGCTTAAATAAGATTCCCGTTTTTACTTGATTAATATTAATAAATTAACCCATAAATTATTTTGTAGTATCAATATTTATTGATACGTTTACGTGCACGAAATTTGAAACTAAATCTTGTGGAATTTTAGCATTATTATATGAAAAAAAGTCATTTTTACTTATGTCATACTATTGTTTTTTGTTTGTTTATTTTGGGGCTTCATATAGCTTTTTCACAAACTAAAATTAATCCCAATCCAAAGATGAAAACACTTCCATTCAAGTCCAAAACCAGCGATAAAAAAATATCCAAAAAAAAAGTAACCACTGCTTTAAATCCAACTAGTTTAGCTGTGTTGCAAGTAAATTCGAATCTTGTTAACTTGACTTGGACTAACAGCGCCCTTGAAGATAGTTATACTATACAACGAAAACCTAGCGGGGGTTTGTATACACAAATAGGTTCCGTTAATGCCAACGCAACCACTTTTAATGATGTTGCTCCTTGTTTGAATCCCAACGATTATATTACAGCTGATCGATTTTCAGCAGTAAAAATAACTTCCGACATTAAGTTTGCAGATGTCACAAATTATCAAGGAAAAAAAACATCACTGAATCTTGACATCTATGAGCCATCTAATGACAACACTCAAGCCAGGCCTGTAATAATTTGGATTCACGGTGGTGGATTTAGAACAGGTTCGTCAAAAACACAAGGTTACATTGTAAATTACTCCAACAGATTTGCAAAAAGAGGCTATGTATGTATTTCTATAGAATACAGACTCCGAGATCGTTCAAGTATGCCAACCCAATCAGATGAATTTCCTGCGTTGCAAGATGCCGCAAGAGATGCAAATACAGCTATTAATTGGGTGAAAGCAAATGCTGCTAGCTATAGAATTGATCCAAATTTAATTTTTATAGCCGGCGGATCCGCCGGTGGCAGAACTACCCAAACCGTTTGTCAATTTGATGGCCCAGACTCTACGGCACTGTACGCCCCTGAAAATCAATATAAAGATGCTCCTTGGGACAAAACAGGCCTGATAGCTAATGCAACTCTTTGGGGTGGATTAGAGCCTGAAATGAGGGGATGGGTTTATCCTAGTCCTCCCTACTCTACCGCAAACTACCTTCAGGCTAAAGACGTGCCCACCATACTAGTACATGGAGGTGCCGATACTACAATACTCCCACAAAACAGCATCGATTTAAACGATGCTCTTATTAAAGCAGGCATAACGTCTGAACTCCAAATTATTCCTGGGGCTAATCATAGCTGCATTGGCAAAGAAGTAACTATTTCAGAATGGATAGCTGCATTTTTCGCAAAAGAATGGAGCAAAGCAAATGCTAATGTTAATTCTTTTATTTATCGAGTTGTTGCAAACAACTCAACCGGTAATTCCTATTCAAACGAAGCCTCAATAGTGTATTCTTCTACCTTAGAAACACAAAATTTTACTAATAAAAACGATGTGATATTTTATCCAAATCCTACGGATTCTGGTAATATTACTGTCAACTTAAAAGGATATCATTTAATGAATACATTCTATGTTGTTATTAATTCATTAGAAGGTCAGCAATTATTTTCGAAAAAATATCAGCCAACAAATACTATAACAATAGAACTGAATGCAAAATTATCAAAAGGCATTTATTTGATTTCTTTTAGATCAGAAAAAACAAGTTTTACAAAAAAATTAATTGTTAATTAATCATTTCATAGATTTAAATCGAGCTTTCCCGATTTTTTGATAAAATAATATTAAGTTTATTTCCAAAGCAAAGAAGATTAAACTGAAGGTTTTCATTTCTTTTAAAATCTTTGAATCCTGTTAAATCAGGAAAATTGTTTTCATTTTTCCTATTTCTTATGAAAGACTAATTTTAGATTTCAAAAGACTTTTTAATCCAACAATATAATTAAATACTCCATTCCGATTTGCATAGTAGGCTAATTGCAAGTTCGTATTTGTAAGCCATAGCAAATTCAAAGGGCAAGGCCATTAATTTATCTTTGAAATTATAACTCGGTGAGTATAATCAAAGTGATCGATGTTAGAAAAAACTAACATCCTAATTCCCACCATTGATTTAACAAAAATACAGTTCAAGTTCTAATTCCACTGGGTCAAATATCAGTTTCTGATGTGATTGTATTTTTTTATACTTAATTAGGGATTATTATTTCTCTTTTCAATACTATCTTTGTATAATTTTAAATCCTGTTTTTTATCTAAAACAAACTATAAGTGGAAATCAAATAATTTATATATTCGCTTTATTCCAATAAACAAGCTTTTCAAAAAATCCGAAACAGTGTTCAAAAAGATTTAGACCATTTTTACTACTGAATACAAATAAACTCTACCTGTATTATGACCATTAAAAATATCGCAAAACTCGCTAACGTATCCCCGGGAACGGTTGATAGAATCATTCACAATCGCGGCCAGGTAAGCAAAGAAAACATAGAAAAAGTAAACACAATCATAAAAGAATATGGTTATAACAAAAATATCTTTGCTAGTAATTTAGTCCTAAACAAGAAATATAAATTTGCTGTATTTATTCTTCAAAATGAAAAACCTGGATACTGGGATGCTCCAGTAATTGGAATTAGAAAAGCTGAGGAGGAGTTTGCTAAGTTTAGTATAACGATCGACTATTTTTTTCACAAATACGACATCGAAAACTTCAATAAAATTGCAGCTGACATTTTAAAACTAGACTATGATGGATTGGTATTTGCTCCAGTATTCGAAAAAGAAGCCATTTCTTTTTTAACAGAATATAAGAAAAAAAACACCCCAACTGTACTGATTGATATTAATCTCCCCAAAATCAAAGGGATTGCCTACATAGGACAAGATTCATTCAAAAGTGGGTTTGCAGCCGGAAAATTAATCAGTTATGGCGTGAAACAGGAAAGTAATGTGCTTATCTTAAAAATAACGGGGCAGATAG
>JBIPLT010000241.1:0-4902 GCA_044368255.1 Flavobacteriales bacterium | reverse complement strand
AATCATTTTTTCCATTTTTCTGTTTTTAAATGACAATTCGAGAATATTTTTAAGTAATTATTTTAATCAACAAGTTTTAGCATCGATTGCTGGAGAAAGAGAAGTTTCAAGTTTTCGATTTTCCATCCTCATCAAATTATTTCTTGAAATTTTGATTATGGCAGGATTTACATTAATTCTATACTTTATTCAAAAAAAATCAATCAAAAAAAATCAGTTTTTATTTTTTGTTTCGATTGGTTTATGTGCATCCTTACCCATTCTTATTAGTGCAAAACAACTCGGCTTTTATATCGTTCCATCCTTAGCATTTTTTGCTTTAGGATTTTCCTTCTTGGTAAACAAAAAATGGATGGAATATTTATCTTCTTGGGTAATATTTATTTTACTTGTAGCTACCTTTTTTGTGTCCTCCTTTTTCGTCATCAAATCGTCAATAGGTGCCACTCGAGATAAACCACAGTTTGAGTTAGTAAATTTCTTCGGAGAAAAATATTATCATTTTAAAACCATTTCTGTTTCAAAAAGAATAATGGAAGATTGGGTATTACACGCTTATCTTTATCGCTATTGCACGATTTCATTAGATGATAAAAATAAACACGAATATTTAATTCTTTCGAGTGATGAAAGAATACCTGGAGACTACCAATTAGAATTCAAAACACAAGTATATAATATCTGTACTAAAAATAAAATTCGAAAAGAGAAAATTATTTTTTTTCCTCAATAGTTTCATACTTATTCACCTTTCCTTTTTCTATCGCCGGAATACCTTCACTCATCCATTTTGGCATGGGTTTATCCAATAGATAATAATCAAAGAAAGAACGCATACGAATACTTAAATCCACTTTGTTTGGCCATTTAGTAAGGTTATGATCATCTCCATTATAATTCAACATCCAAACCGGTTTATTCAATCTTCGCAGTGCGTTAAAATATTCTATTCCTTGATACCATGGAACTGCTCCGTCTTGATCGTTGTGCATAATCAATAATGGTGTTTTCACTTGATCCGAAAAAAACAAAGGTGAATTTTTAATATATCTTTCTCTGTCTTCCCATAAAGTTTTTCCTAATCTACTTTGTCCATGTTCATATTGAAACATTCTGGTTAATCCCGTTCCCCAACGAATTCCTCCGTATGCGCTGGTCATATTACTCACAGGTGCACCTGCCATTGCAGCAGTAAACATATTAGTTTGCGTAATCAAAAAGGCAGTTTGATAACCTCCCCAACTTTGTCCTTGAATTCCTACTCTATTTTTATTACAAAATCCTAAGGATAAAATATATTCTGTTCCGCTAATGATACAATCCATTGCACCTTCTCCAGGTTCACCTTCCGTATATAAAATATCAGGAAAAAAAACGACATAACCATTGCTTGCATACTCACTCGGGTTAATAATCGATGCAGAAGGTTTAGGTGTATAATGCAAATGAAGATCGTCACTATACAATTCATAATAGTAAACCAATAATGGATAAACCGAATCTTTATTGAAGTTTTCTGGTTTATACAAAATACCTTTTAATTCTCTTCCCTTTGGAGTAGTCCAATTCACTAATTCAGCCGTTCCCCAATTGTATTGTGGTTGTTGTGGATTAGTTTTAGAAATTTTGCTGGCTTTAGGAAAATCATAAAGTTTGGTAAACATTAAATCTGGATATTCATTAAACGACATCCGAGAAAAAATTTGAACATCGGCATTTTTTGCTTTCTCTAAAAATACAAATTTCTTGTCGTCCTCCATTACTTGAGTCGGAATATCCGTTTCTGAATTTTTTTTCAAAATAGCAAAACCCGCTTTTTTATTATCATCATGAAAGGTGTGAAACAACATGAATTTATCATCTATAAATTTTTGATCAGCATCCGTTTTGATATAGGTATATTTCTTACCCAATTTCTTTTCTAAATTATTGGTGGTGCTAGTCAAACATTCCTGTGTCAATTTTTCCACACTAATTTTCCAAACATCATACTTACTATGTAGATAAACAAAATCATCATTTTCCGACCAACCAATAACGGAATAAGCATCTTCTTCTGCAGGAACACCATTATCATCTTCAAAAAAATTATCATTTACACCTCCTGTAATCGTCCAACGTTCTCCAGTTACTAAACTCATGGCAAACCAATCGTCCACTTTGCGTTGATACCAAATTAAATATTTTCCAGTTCCCGAAAGCGAAGCTGCAAAAGGATGTTTTTCTAAACGCTTTGTTTTTATTCCCGTTAGTAAATCAATCGTAAAATAATCCGATGACCAAGGAGATTCCCAAGAGGTAGAAGTAAGATAAGGTTCATCGCTAATTCCCAATAAAATATTTCCATCTCCCTTTTGCACTAATCGATATTCATCAACGGTTGAATCACAAAGCTGAATCATTTTATTATCGGCAATATGATAAACAGACAAAAAAGTTTTTTTCGTATCACTATCCAAATCTTTCAATTGCTGCGTTTGCAGTCTCGGATCGGTATAACTCCATAAATCCAATTTGTATTTTTCATCTTCGAGTAAAGTATCTTTCGGTTCGTTTACAGGTTGTACATTCGTACCAAAGAAAATTCTTTTTCCATTTTCCGAGAAGAAAGGTGTTTTATTCTCACTCACCGACCAGCCTTTTTTCATTGCTGCATTGTTTCTGTCTATAACTAAACTAGGAGTAGAATAATCCTTTTTCCAATAGTACAAATCATATACTTTTACTTTTGCAGTATCCGAACTGGCCAAGAAAGTGATTTGTTCACCCGCCTCATCCATATTCAACGATTTTATGGTTCCTTGAAAAGTAAAAATCTTTTTCGCTAATGAATTATCTCCTTTGAATGCAATATAGATATAAGCAGAATCAACCTTATCCACTTCTCGTTGAACCACTGCAGAAATCGAATTCCCTTTTTTAGAAATTTTATACTCACTAACATGGGTAATTTTTTGTTCCAAAGGTTTTGTTGCGTCAAACAATTTATTTTTGGAAACTGGTTTTCCTTGAAATGAACTGATAATATACAAATCAGTTCCCTCTGATTTAATATCAGCCGGTTTCTTTTTCTTTGCTTTTCTTTTTTGCTTTTTAGTGAGAGTAGGAGGCGATTCTTTCACTTTGTCTTTTTGCCAAGCCCATAAATAACTCTCATAAACCATTTCAAAACTTTTTACATTGGCATATTTCATCTTTTCTTTTGTGGCTAGATTCATTACTATTAAAGAATCTTTAGGCTGCTCATCCGCTTTTTTCTTATCCAGTTTCGCTTTTCTTGCTATTTCATATTTCGGTTTCAATTTATAGGCCATTGACTTTCCATCATCAAAAAATTTTGCTTCCAAACCTCTCTCAAATGAATCCAATTTTCCATTAGAAACGTCATATAAAAATAATTTACCATCTCCTTTTGCGGGGTTGATTTCATAAGTGATCCATTTCCCATCATCGCTGATTTTTTGAGATTTTATAGTTTTCCAACTTTCAAAAACGGTATGATCAATCAATTTTTTTGAATTTTCCTGAGAGAATCCCAGAAAGGAAATCCCCAAACATAAAACGGTTGCAATACAGCGAATCATAGGCTAAATTTAAGTCTGAGTAAAAATATCGTTTTTTCTTACCCAAAAGCAAAAAAAATACAATATTGAACAATCCTTTTTAACCATTTGATGGTGTAAAATAGTATTTTTACGTTCTATCAAACGATTAGCCAACATACCGCCCTATCTTCTTGCCATTCTTAGTGGTTTACTTATTTCATTGGCTTGGCCTCATGTGGGAGGCTTAAGTTTCATTGCTTTCATTGCATTGGTTCCCTTTCTTTGGGCAGAAGATTATATTTTCAGAAAAAAATATCGTCCGCGAAGAGTATTTTTTAATGCCTATTTATTTGCTTTTGTTTTCAATCTCTGCACCACTTGGTGGATTTATTATGCCTCCGGTGGAGGAATGGCTTTAGCAGTTATTGTCAACTCGCTATTCATGGCCACTTTTCTTTGGCTATTTCATTTTACGAAGCGAAGAATTGGTGTTAAGGAAGGTAATATTGCTTTTGTGATTTATTGGTTAGCATTTGAATACTGTCATTTTCATTGGGAACTTTCATGGCCTTGGCTCAATTTCGGAAATATTTTTGCCAATGATATTTATTTCATTCAATGGTATGAGTACACTGGAATTTTAGGAGGAACACTCTGGATTCTTCTAATAAATCTTGGAATTTACAAATGGATCAGTAATTACCATTATGAAAAACAACCATTATTAAAGCAAAGGAGTAGAATTATATACCTTTTATCTTTAATCATTATTCCTGTTTTAATTTCTGCTTCTATCTGGCATAATTTCGAAGAAAAAGGAAACCCAGTTGATGTGGTGGTGGTTCAACCCAATGTGGACCCCTACAATAAATTTGTGGGTAATAATGGAATGAGTTTCCTCAATGATTTCCTTCAATTGGCCGCAACCAAAACGGATGAAAAAACAGCATTTGTGGTGGGTCCCGAAACCGCTTTAACCAATTTAGTAAATGAAGAATATTTGAACGAAGATGAACAAGTGCAATTTGCCTCTTCATTTATCAAGCATTTTCCGAATGTAAGATTAGTAACTGGGATGTTTAGTTATGATCCCAAAAAAGAAGAAATGTATAATGCCGCCTTGCAAATTGATGGCAATGGAAAGTATCAAACTTATCATAAAAAATGGTTGGTTTTAGGGGTAGAAACCATTCCGTTCATGGATTGGTTACCATTTATGAAAACATTGGCGATGGATATGGGAGGAACATCTGGAACATTAGGAAGACAATTAGAGCCAAGTATACTTTCTTCTGAAATAAATCCAGAGGCGGTCGTTGCTCCAGTAATTTGTTACGAATCTATCTATGGAGAACAC
>JBIPLT010000042.1:0-15025 GCA_044368255.1 Flavobacteriales bacterium | reverse complement strand
AGCAGAACTTAAAATAAATTCATACGTAAAAATGGGACAACCAAAACGAACAGCTAAGGCAATTGCATCAGATGTACGGGCGTCAATTTCCACTTCTTTTTCGGGAGTACTGCAAACTATTTTTGCATAAAATATTCCTTCTGCAAAATTATAGATTAAAATTTCTTTGATGGCTATATCAAATTGTTTCGCCATCGATTTAAATAGATCGTGCGTAAGCGGGCGACTTGGAGTCATTTTTTCTAACTCAATTGCGATAGCTTGTGCTTCAAATCCACCAATGACGATAGGTAATCTTCTCTTCCCCTCTGATTCACCCAATACAAGAGCGTACGCTCCAGATTGAGTTTGGCTGTATGATAATCCTACTATTTCTAGTTTTATCTTTTCCATTTATTCACTGTAAGGTTTTGCACCTTTCTAACGATATTAAAGATAATAATTTATTGTAATTAGTTATGAGAAGCTTTTAGTTTTTTGGCAGCCTCAATCAATTTCGGTACAACTGTAAACGCATCACCTACGATACCATAGTCTGCCGCTTTGAAGAAAGGAGCTTCCGGATCGGTATTGACCACTACAATAACTTTACTTCTATTTACACCTGCTAAATGTTGAATTGCGCCTGAAATACCAATAGCGATATATAAATTAGGAGCCACAGCGATACCCGTTTGACCTACGTGTTCGTGGTGAGGTCTCCAACCAATATCAGAAACTGGACGTGAACAAGCCGTTGCAGCACCCAAAACTTTCGCCAATTCTTCAATCATTCCCCAATTTTCAGGGCCTTTCATTCCTCTACCTGCAGAAACCACTAATTCGGCTTCTGGTAAAGAAATTTCTCCTTCGTTTTTCTTCACTTCTTTTACTTTCACAGAAGCAGTACCACAATCAGCAGAGAAATTTTCTACTGTTGCTGTTCCGCCTAAAGATTCATGTCCAACTGAATTTGGCATTACTGAAATTACTTTCTTATCTGAATTTACAGAAATCTCTGCTGAAGCTTTTCCCGAAAACATATTTACTTTCACTGTGAAACCACCATCCGTAGAAGGATAAGCAATTGCACCAGGAACTAAGCCTGCTTCTAAACGAGCCGCCAAACGAGGAGCAACAGCTCTTCCGGTTAAATCGTGAGAGAAAACAATGATGGTTGCATTTTCTTTTTCAGCCGCTGCCGCCACTAATTTGGTTAGTTGACGATCATCGGGATGAGCTAAATCTTTTTTTACTAAAACTTTACTTACACCGTAATTTCCGAGTGTAGCAAGAGTAGCATCATCACAATTTCCATAGGTAATTACAGTAGCACTTGCGTTAGTATTTTTTGCAATTTTACTTCCGTATGAAGCAGCTTCCATTGCTGCCTTGGAAATTTTTCCGTTGTTGGTATCGAGGTAAATTAGAATTGACATAAAAATATTTTTTATTAAATCACTTTGGATTCGTTGTGTAACATTTCAATTAATTGTCCGGCATTTTCTGCGTCAATCATTTTGCAAGCCGATTTAGATGGAGGAAGTGCAAATTTTTTAACGGTTGTCATTTGCTTCACTTCAGCAGCTGGAATAACCGTTAATGGTTTGGTACGAGCAGCCATAATTCCTCTCATATTCGGAATACGTTGTTCACTCATTCCTTTTGCACAAGAAACTACCATTGGTAAATTTACTTCTACCACTTCAGCCCCGCCCTGAATATCTCTCTCGCAAGTTGCTATTGAGCCTGCCACATCTAATTTACTTGTCAATGATAAATAAGGTAAATCCAAAAGTTCAGCCACCATTCCGCCTACTTGAGATCCGTTATAATCGATGGTCTCTTTTCCGAGCATAATCATATCGAATCCTTTTTCTTTAGCGTATTCGGCAATTTGTTTTGCTACAAAGTAAGCATCTGTTGCCACTGCATCTATACGAACAGCGTCATTAGCACCAATAGCTAATGCTTTACGAATAACAGGTTCATCGGTTGCAGGTCCAACGGTAATAGTTGTTACTGACCCACCTGAATTTTCCGTTAATTCGAGCGCACGCACCAAAGCGTACCATTCGTCATAAGGGTTCACAATATATTGTACACCTGTTTCATTGAATTTGGTGTCACCATCGGTAAAAGCGATTTTTGTAGTGGTGTCGGGCGCTTTACTGATACAAACTAAAATCTTCATTTGGTTATTTTTTTATGATTGTAAAAATAAGGAAAATATGGAGTTTTGATAGAGATTTAGGATTAATTTATTTTGATGGTAAAGGAGTGATTTTTAGAACGGAAATAGAGGCAATCTCTTCGTGATTTTATTTTTGCCACTGATTTCGCAGATTTAGGCGGATTAAAATACTAGGATTGCTTAAAATTTTCGCGGGTTCACTTCGGGATTAAAAAATAAGTGCATGAATTTCAGTTTATGTAATTTCTAAAGAAGTGATAACCTGAGAACTAAATTTTTACTAAAGAAAAGCATGTTTCAAAATGAATCTGATAATATTTAATATAAATTTTTAAATAATTACTTCTAATGAAATTACTGATTCACATTTTAAAAGAAAAAAAAGAAAATTAAAAGATTTTTAACCGCGGAGTCGCAAAGAACGCAGACAAAGAAAATCTAATGTCTAAAAAATCTACTCTTTCCCTTCCACAAATTCCACCACTCTTTCGAATGGTCTGCCAATAATAGCTTTATTGCCTTTGATAAGTATAGGTCGTTCAATCAAAATTGGATTTTCTACCATGAGTTTAATCCATTCGTGGTCATTGAAATTTAATTTTGAAAGTTTTTCCTGATAATATTTTTCCTTTTTACGAATGAGCTCGATGGGCTTGAGATTTAATTTCGACAATAAGATTTCTAATTCATTTGCACTAGGAGGAGTTTCTATATAGTGAATGATATCCAAATTTTGTTTTTTTGTTCGAAGATACTTTAAAACGGTATTGCTAGTTTGACAACTTGGCTTATGAAAAACCGTCATTTTATCTTTATCAACAGAAAGTGTAACGCGACTACTAACTTTCTTCTTTATCATTTTTTTTACCAATGATTTTTTTACTGTAGCTTTTATAGCTATAGTTTTTACTGCCACTTTTTTTATTGCTTTTGCCACGAATTTAATTTAAAAAATGAATCAACCACCGTATTCCATCAGATAGGCTTTTAAAAACCCGTCAATTTTTCCGTCTAGAACACCAGCCGAATCGGAAGTTTCATAATCGGTACGAGCATCTTTTACTAATTGATAAGGATGTAAAACATAAGAACGAATTTGTGATCCCCATTCTATTTTTTTCTTTCCTGCTTCAATTTTATCTACCGCTTCTCTTCGTTTACGCATTTCGTTTTCGTACAATTGCGATTTCAATAATTGCAATGCACGAGCTCTATTATCATGTTGTGATCTTGATTCTTGATTTTTAATAATAATTCCAGAAGGTTTATGATGCAAACGTACTGCTGTTTCCACTTTATTTACGTTTTGTCCACCTGCTCCACCCGAACGAAAAGTATCCCATTCTAAATCGGCAGGATTCACTTGTATATCGATAGAATCATCAATTAATGGATAAACATAAACGGAAACAAAAGAGGTATGTCTTTTGGCATTAGCATCGAACGGTGAAATTCTTACCAAACGATGAACACCATTTTCTCCTTTGAGGTTTCCGAAAGCATAATCACCATCAATTTGAATGGTTACTTGTTTAACTCCTGCTACATCTCCTTCTTGAAAATCGATTTCAGTTACTTTAAACTTATTTTTTTGTGCCCACATTTGATACATGCGCAATAACATTCCCGCCCAATCGCAAGATTCAGTTCCACCTGCACCAGAGGTAATTTGCACAATGGCACTTGATTTATCCTCAGGCGCGCTGAGCATATTTCTAAACTCTAAATCTTCGATAGTTTCAATCAATGAATTGAATTGCGATTCTACTTCTGCATCGGTAGCTCCGCCTTCCTTATGAAATTCTAATAAAACTTGTAGATCTTCTAAACCTGTTTTCGCTTTTTTATAGCCATCCACCCAAAATTTCTTCTCGCGGATATTTTTCATTACTTTCTCTGCCTTTGCGGAGTCATTCCAGAAATCAGGATCCTGTGTACGAATATCTTCTTCGTGTATCTCTATCTCTTTGTTTTCGATGTCAAAGATACCCCCTCAACGCTTCAACGCGCTCTGCTGTCTTCTGTAATTGGTCGTTTGTGATCATTAGAAAATAATAATGTAAAATGATAAATAATAAAAGAAAAATTACTTCACGCGTTCTACATAATCACCAGTGCGTGTATCAATTTTCACTTTATCTCCGGTATTTACAAATAAAGGAACTCTGATGTCAGCGCCTGTTTCTAATTTAGCCGGTTTCAAAGTGTTGGTAGCCGTGTCCCCTTTTAGTCCTGGTTCAGAATACGTAATCAGTAATTCAACAAATGGCTTTAACTCTACACTCAAGATACGATCTTCTTCTGTGTCAAAAGTAATTTCAACTTCATTTCCATCTTTCAAAAATTGTGGAGAATTGATTTGTTGTTCTTGAACAAATACTTGCTCGTAATCTTCTGTATTCATAAAATGAAATCCTTGTTCATCTTTAAACAAGAATTGATAATTTCTTCTTTCCACTCTTACCGTTTCTATTTTAACTCCAGCATTGAAAGTGATGTCATAAATTTTACCTGAGTTCAGACTTCTCAATTTTGTGCGAACAAAAGCTGGACCTTTACCCGGTTTAACGTGTTGAAATTCGATGATGCTTACTAAATCATGACCATGCTTGAAACATAATCCGTTTTTAAAATCTGAAGTATTTGCCATAACATTTTTTTAGATTGGCAAAAGTAGGATGAAATTTTTAAAAATCAAGTTTTATTTAGGGAATTATCAATGATTACAAATGCTTTTTACAATCCTTGAAGCCGTTATACAATAAATTCTACTTTTTTTACTCTTGTGACTATCAACACCAACAAAATAATTTCAGTTTTCACAAGTTAATTGAAAAAAAATGACAACAAAAATTTTATCTTTGCCGCCATGTCAAGTAAAGTTTTTGTAACCGGAGCAGATGGATTACTAGGTAGTAATCTGGTTCGAGAATTGCTCAAAAGAAATTATTCGATTACCGTTTTAAGTCAAAAAGGTCGTCATGTTAAAACATTAGATGGTTTGCCATTAGAAAAAGTGGAAGGTGATCTTTTGGATAAAGAATCCTTAAAAAAAGGAATGTTAGGATGTGATTTTGTGATTCATGTAGCAGCGAGTACATCCGTTTGGCCTACACGCAGTGAAATTACCAGAAAAATAAACATTGAAGGAACAAGAAATGTAATGGAACTTTCTCTTGAATTAAAGATTCAAAGAGTAGTTTATATTGGAACAGCAAGCACATTTAGTTTTGGCTCTAAGGAGAATCCAGGCAAGGAAGACTCGCCGTATATCAGTGCGAAATATGGAATGGATTATATGGATAGCAAATATGAGGCACATAAAATTGTTAAGTCATTTGTAAAAGAAGGTTTACCTGTAGTTATTGTCAATCCTACTTTTATGTTGGGGCCTTATGATTCTGCACCAAGCTCAGGAGCTATGATTTTAGGTCTTTACCATGGAAAGGTACCCGGGTATGTTCCTGGAGGTAGAAATTATGTTTGTGTAAAAGATGTTGCTGTTGGAATTTCTAACGCTTTAACCATGGGTAGAATTGGAGAAAGTTATATCCTCGGAAATCAAAATTTAAATTACAAAGAAGCCTTTTTGTTAATGGCAAACGTGCTGGAAGTAAAAGTTCCTATTCGAAGAATTCCGAAATGGTTCATGCTAACTTATGGAATGATTTGTTCTTGGCTAGGAATCATTTTCAGAAAACGTCCTGCTGTTTCTTATAATCTCGCTAAAATTTCATGTGATGAACATTATTTTTCATCGGCAAAAGCTGTAGAGGAATTGAAATTACCACAAACTCCTATTGAAGAAGGAATAAAGGATGCAATGATTTGGTTTAAAGAAAATGACTATTTAAAAAAATAAATCTTTGAACAAATAACCTCAGTATTTTCATCTTTAAGTTGAGTTAATCAGAAAAGAATTAATTCTTACCTTTATCGAAATTCATTTTTTGTGAAATACGACACCACCTTTCATCCCGAAAATCTAATTCCGTTTTTAACCATAGTACTTTCCACTTTTTTCTTTAGTGTATATTGGTTTATTTTTGCTTCTGAAAAAATTAAACAACGTTTTTATAAAAAATACGCGGGTGATGAAGGAACCATTCGACATGTATTATTTACCAAATATGCAGGATTCGTCATTATGGGTGTAGTTCCGGCTATCACTTTTTTAATTATTGCTCCACAATATTCTTTATCTGATTATGGAATTAGTTTCACCAAAGGAACCAATCTCATTACTCTTTATTGGTGTTTGGGATTATGTATTCCAATTATCATAATGAATTATTTCAATTCAAGAAGAGAAAAAACCTTTTCCATGTATCCACAAATTCGTGCAAAAGAATGGGATAAAAAATTAATCTTTAAATATTCATTGGCTTGGTGCGCTTATCTTTTTGGTTATGAATTTTTGTTCAGAGGAATTCTTTTCATTCCATTGGTAGATTATTTGGGCGTTTGGAATGCTATTGCCATTAATATTGCGCTCTATTCAGCTACACATATTCCAAAAGGAATGGATGAAACTATTGGAGCAGCACCACTTGGATTAGTATTATGTTTAATTACTTTACAAACCGAAACCATATGGGTAGCATTTATTGTTCATGTCGCATTAGCATTGTCCAATAGTTTAACCGCTCTAAAATTTCATCCGGAATTTAAAATAGTAGAAAAACGTTCGACATGAAAATTTTTGTAACAGGGGCCACAGGCTACATTGGTGCTTATCTCGTAAAAAATTTAGCTGAACTTGGTCACACTATTCATGCATTAGTTCGCTCACCTGAAAAAGCAAAAAATATTTCTCATTCGAATATTATTTTTTTTAAAGGAGATATATTAGATAAAGATTCCATTGAAAAAGCAATGGAAGGATGTGAGCAGGTTTATCATTTAGCTGCGTTTGCAAAAGTTTGGGCGAAAGAGGTAAAAACCTTTTTCGATATGAATGTAGTGGCAACGAATATGATTTTAGATGCTGCTATTAAATATAACGTAAAGCGTGTTGTAGTTACTTCTACGGCTGGTGTTTTTGGTGCATCCATTTCTGGAACAATAACTGAAACATCCGCAAGAGATTTAGATTTTTTTAATGAATATGAAAGTTCAAAAGCTCTTTCTGAATCAAAAATAAAGGATTATGTAATAAATGGTTTAGATGTGGTGATTGTATCTCCCACTCGAGTTTATGGTCCATTTCTATTTGGAAAAACAGAATCCATCACTCAATTAATTGAAAAATTTGTTTTGGGAAAATGGAGATTTATTCCGGGTGATGGAACGAAAACAGGTAATTATATTTTTGTAGAAGATGTAGTAGACGGGCATCTTTTGGCAATGGAAAAAGGAAAAAAAGGACATACTTATATTTTGGGAGGACCGAATCATGATTACAATGATTTTTTTGCAACCATCTCCAAAATTTCTGGAGTAAAAAGAAAAATGATTCATATGCCCATTGGATTGCAGATGCTATTTTCTAGACTGCAATTGATGAAAACTTGGTTTGGAAAAGAACCTTTAATTACCCCGAAATGGATTGCTAAAGGAAAATACGATTGGCAGGTAAGTCCTCAAAAAGCGATTGATGAATTGGGACTAAAACCTCATTCCTTAGAGGAGGGATTGAAGAAAACGATTGATTGGTTAAACAAAAAGAAAAATCAAGGAGGATAAGGTCCTTTATAATGAATGCATGGTGCATCTGTCCAACAAGCTTTATGGATATTCCAATTTATATTTTCTAAATCTTTATCAGTAATAGTTATCTGCGCTAAACTTCCTTTCAGCCAATTATTCAAGCAAGATGTATCTACTGCCGAATAAGAATCTGATTCTTTTGAATAGGTTTTTAAAACTTGTTTATAATATAAACTATCCACTCTGTTTTTTTCTAAAATTACATAATCACCAAGTGGTAATTTAAAACTAAAGTTTCCGTTTTCATCGGTTGAGAAAGTCCAAAATACTTCTTCACCTACATCATTAAATTTTCCCTTTCTAACATAAAAAGTGGCATTTGGAGATGGTTTTGGTGAAGTAATTTCCAATAAAATGGCATCAGTAGGACGAGCGCCACCACAATAGGAATTAGAATGTGTAACAAAACCTGAAACTAAATATTGTTTCTCTTCCGAAATTTCATTTATTTCCTTTTCCGAAACAAAATGTTCGTCAGGCGGAAAAGTTTTTTTTGCTTTGCAAGAAATAACAGCAAACAAAAATAAAGTGAAAATTATATTAAATTTATAAATCATTTTCCAAACATAAAACCAACTTTAAATATAATTGGTGATAAAGGATAAATCGAACTAGGATCTTGAATAAAATCAAATAAGGCCATTATGTAATAATAAGAAGATTCGCTAAATGCACTTTTATATCCAATTCCTGCACCCGCCATATTTACGTTTACCCGCCCCAATCCAAAACCCACAATATAATCTTGTAGATTTAAAACTTCATATTCTGCATGAAGAAAAAACATTTTACCCAATTCATGTCTAACAAAAATTCTACCGCCATAAATATGTGTTCGGTTTACTCCATTTGGACCCGATGCAAATCTTTGTGCCCAATATTGATAACTTGGACCAATTCCAAAAGTAATATCAGGATTAATTCGGTAGCCAATAAAAGGAGAAATATTAATGTAAGAAGTAGTTCCTAGAAACATTGACAATTCTCCCCCGTAAGCCAATTTATATTTAAACGGACGTTTATTGAATTCGGCGTTTCTTTCTGCACGAGTTTCGCCACCATCTGAATTATTCTGTGAAAATAAAGAGGAGAGTGAAAAAATTAAAATAAATACAAGTAAAAACTTTTTCATAAAACTAAATTATTGCGAAAATTTACAACCTATTTTTCAATTCTAAAAGTGTTTCTTGATTTATTACATGCTTACCATTGAAAGTCAATAAATCAAATTTTATGCCTTTATTTTTAATTTCTTGAATAATTTGATTTCTTCTCAGTTCTGGAAAGAATTCATCGTGCTCTCCAATTACCACAAAATTGGTGGAATCATTAAAAACCCACCTTTCCTTCTCCATTGGTAAATCAGGAGGAAAAACACCTGCCCACATAACAAAATAAGTTGGTTTAATCTTTCCCATCATATACCATCGACTAACTGTAGCCACTCCTTGAGAAAAACCAAATAAAATGATTTTTCCTTTAAAATCTATTAATTCTAACTCTAAAATTCTATCTAATAAATTTACATAATCATTAATGTCATCCAATCGATCTTCCCGTGTCATCCAACTCGCACCAATTTTTTCATGCTTTGCATCTAAATAATAACGATGCAATCCCTCGGGAGAAATGATATAATTTTCTTTGTCTACAATTTGATGAAATTTTTTGATGAAGTTTTCTGCCAATTGGCCATAACCGTGACAAACTATCCAAACATTTTTAGTTTGTTCAGTCAATTCGCCCATGGTGAAATACCGCGCTGTTTTAGGTGTGGTGAAATTATGTTTACGAATTTCCATTACTTACTAAATTGTTTAATTTGAAAACAAAGTAATTCTGTGTTCACTTTTTCTATTGGATGCTGAGTATTTTGCCAAAACATACATTGATCCGTTCTTACAAGATTTATAAAACAATATCGTTTTATCTAATGTAACCATTTTTCAATTCTGATTATAATTTCTCTAATTGATCCGAAGCACCAATGGCCCCGTGTAAAAGAACAATGTTCTTCACAAGAATTTGATAAAATGATATCCTTTGATAATAAATCCTTCGCGCAAATAAAATTTATGAGCGGCATGATTAGTGGTGTAGGCATCCAACATAATCACTTTACATTTTTCCTTTTTAGCTAATTTAGCAATGTAATCCGTCAATAATTTTCCAATTCCCTTTGCACGATATTTCTTATCTAAAATAAAGTTATCTATTTCCATGTATTTTCCACAATAGAATTTAGCACCTGTCCAAATCCCCGTGCAACCCACCAATTTTTTACTTTCATAAATACCAAACATGCGATAACCCATGGGTATCATCAATTCCAAACAAGTTTTCATTTCCTTCGCTGAAAGTTCAGGTTGTAACTGCTTAAGTAAGGAATGTGTTTCCAAAATTTCCTTCTTACTTCTTATTTCAGCTATTTCGAATTTCACGAAACCAATTAATTTTCATTGGTAAAAACATTATTCAAACAATTTGAAAAAATTTCAATTGTTTTTTGAATATCTTCATCTGTATGTGCTGCACTTACAAATCCCACTTCATAGCCAGAAGGACCTAAATAAATTCCATTCTCTAATAATAAAGCATGAAGTGCTCTGAAATATTTCATGCTATCGGCATTAATTTCATCAGCAGTGCGAATATGTTCATGGTTAGAAAAAGCAATCCAAAAAATAGAACCTATAGAATGAAAAGTAAATCTATTTTTATAATCAGAAGTTTTATTTAAAATTCCATCAATTAAATTCTTGGTTTTTCTTTCTAATTCCACATAAAAATCTTTTTTCAAACATTGAGACAATTGCGCTATACCTGCCGCCATTGCCACTGGATTTCCACTCAAAGTTCCCGCTTGATATACATTTCCTTCGGGAGAAATATTCGACATGATATTTTTAGAAGCACCATAGGCACCAACAGGTAATCCACCGCCAATTATTTTTCCATAGGTAATTATATCAGGTTGAATTTGATAATATCCTGATGCACCAGTAAAACCAACTCTGAAACCGCTTATTACCTCGTCAAAAATAAGAAGAGAATTATTTTTTGTACACATCATTCTTAAAACTTCTAAATAAGATTTCTCCTGCAATAATAATCCATTATTAGCAGGAATAGGCTCAATAATGACACCCGCAATATCGTTTCCATATTCTGCAAATGCTTTTTCAAGAGCAGGAATATTATTCAAAGGCACAGCAATCGTTTCTCCAACTATTGCTTCAGGAACTCCCGCAGATGAAGAATTACCCAATGTAACCAAACCTGAACCTGCTTTTACTAAAAGTGAATCAGAATGACCATGATAACATCCTTCGAACTTAATAATTTTATTTTTACCAGTAAATCCTCTTGCTAAACGAATCGCACTCATCACCGCTTCTGTTCCAGAGCTCACAAAACGAATTTTCTCAATAAATTTATTATTTCCTAAAATGAGTTCTGCCAAATCATTTTCCAACTCTGTAGGTGCTCCAAAAGAGCTTCCATTTTCAACAGTTGCTTTAATAGCATTGACCACTTCATCGTTAGCATGACCCAAAATCAATGGTCCCCAAGAACAACAATAATCGATAAACTGATTATCATCAGCATCTGTAATTTTACTTCCTTTTCCTTTCTTAATGAAAAGTGGAGTTCCTCCCACTGAGCGAAAGGCTCTTACAGGGCTATTTACTCCTCCTGGAAAATAATTTTTAGCTTTTTCAAAAAGTTCGGTGGATCGCTGGCGTTTCATAGTATCAATTTACTTTACAAATATATATCTTTGGGGGGAAATAATGAAAAACAAATGTTAATCATCGGATAAACATGAACTACAAAAACACATTAGAATTTGCACAACAAGCCGACAAAGACGATAAACTCGCTTCTTTTCGAAATGAATTTCATATTCCACAACATAATGGAAGCGATGTGGTTTATTTCACTGGTAATTCTTTGGGATTACAACCTAAACGCACCAAGCAATTTATCGAACAAGAATTGAATGATTGGTCTAAATTAGGAGTGGAAGGGCATTTTCTTGCGAAACATCCTTGGTTTTCCTATCATGAAAATTTAACCGAGTATGCTGCTGAAATTGTTGGAGCAAAACATTCAGAGGTAGTTTGTATGAATCAACTTACAGTGAATATTCATTTACTAATGGTTTCCTTTTATCGTCCAACAAAAACTCGATATAAAATTCTTTGCGAAGTAAAAGCATTTCCCTCTGATCAATATGCATTAGAAACACAAGTGAAATTTCACGGACATAATCCAGAAGATGCAATCATTGAAGCAAAACCAAGAGAGGGAGAACTTACGCTTCGCACCGAAGATATTTTAAAACTCATTGACGAAAATAAAGATTCACTTTCATTGGTGATGATGGGTGGTGTAAATTATTATACTGGTCAATTATTTGAAATGGAAAAAATCACTAAGCATGCCCAACAATATGGAATCGTAGTTGGATTTGATTTAGCCCATGCCGCTGGAAATGCAAAACTAAAATTGCATGAATGGAATGTAGATTTTGCCTCTTGGTGCAGTTATAAATACATGAACTCTGGTCCTGGTGGAGTAAGTGGGGTTTTTATTCACGAAAAACACCACAAAAGTAACTTGAATCGTTTTGCGGGATGGTGGGGATATGATAAAACTACTCGATTCAAAATGGAGAAAGGATTTAAACCCATTGAAACTGCAGAGGGTTGGCAATTATCCAATGCGCCTGTTTTATCCATGGCGGCTCATTTTGCTGCACTTGAAGTATTTCATGAAGCTGGAATGGATAATTTAATTGCAAAAGCAGAAAAACTTACTGGCTATCTCGAATTTATTATTGATGAAGTTAGTTCTGAACAGCCCGCAGATAAAAAATTTGAAATTATTACTCCAAGAGATAAAACACAAAGAGGTTGTCAAATTTCATTTGTAGCACATAATCGAGGGAAAAATCTATTTACTGATTTATTATCATGTGGCGTAATTTCCGATTGGCGTGAGCCCAATGTAATACGATTAGCTCCTGTTCCGCTGTATAATAGTTTTGAAGATATGTATAAATTTGGTCAAATATTAAAATCAGTAGTATGAGAGGTGGACGTTCGTTATATATAATTTTATTGGTTTTAGTTGCAGGATCATTGATGATGCGAATGAACGCTGATCCGATGGAAACAAGAAGTAGAAATGTCTATGAAATGATGGATATACTTCCGTTAGCATTAGTATTGGGAATTCCGATGCTCATGTTTGGCTGTATGATTTATTTTTTATTAAAAGACAATGGTAGGAATGCCTGTTTGGTTACTTCGTCCATTTATCTTGGCGGAATGGTTTCTGTTGGCTCATCGCTATTTATGCCTTTAGAACAAGATACCTTTATTTTTGCCATTGTATTATTATCATTTGGCGTTTTTGTTGGAACAAAAATTTTCAAAGATTTAAAAGAGAAAAACTATTTATAAATGGAACAAATAAAAATAATTCTCTTAACCTTTTTCGTTTTAATTTGTGCATTATTGGCTATACGATTTGCCGGAAAGAGATTACGAAAAATGCAACGACAACGAAAAAATTCAAAGTTCGATAATAAATATAGCAAACATTGGAAACGGGGACATTGAGAAAAATTAATAATTGAAAATTAAGAATTAAGAATTTAAGAACAAAAAACGAAAAATCTTCCATTCCAAACATAAATTATTTTTCAAAAATTACTTTTCCGATACATTTGATTCAAGAATAAAAATTATGAGTAAAAATTTCACCGTTATTGGCGCAGGATTGGTAGGATCACTGCTTAGTATTTACCTCTTGAAAAGAGGATACAAGGTAACGATTTACGAACGCAGACCTGATATGCGTAAAAATACCATGACGGCAGGAAGATCAATCAATTTATCGTTGAGTGATAGAGGCTGGGGAGGTTTACAAGGCGTAGGCATTGCTAACGAAATAAAAAAGGTCGCCATTCCAATGAAAGGAAGAATGATGCACGATGATAAAAGTAATTTAACTTATCAAGCATACGGAACTGATGAGCAAGCCATCTACTCTGTTTCTCGAGGAGGATTGAATTGTGTTTTAATGGATCTCGCAGAAAAAAATGGTGCGAAAATTATTTACAATGAAAAATGTACCGATGTTAATTTAGAAAATGCTATTGCCCATTTTGAAAATACACAAACGGGTCAAATCTCAGAAATAAAATCGGATCGAATTTTTTCAACAGACGGTGCTTTTTCTGCTGGAAGATCTCAAATGCAAACTCGAACAGACCGTTTTAATTACCAACAATTCTATTTAGAACATGGATACAAAGAATTATGTATTCAACCCACTATCACAGGCGAATTTGCCATGGAAAAAAACGCACTTCATATTTGGCCACGTGGACAATTCATGTTAATTGCTTTACCTAATACGGACCATACATTTACCTGCACGTTGTTTTTTCCATTCGAAGGAGAAAAATCTTTTGCAACGATAAATACGAAAGAAAAAATGTTGGAATTTTTTAGAAAAACATTCCCAGATGTAATTCCATTAATGCCCACTTTAGAAGAAGATTATATGAATAATCCTACTTCTTCATTGGTAACAGTAAAATGTTCTCCGTGGAATTATAAAGATAAACTTGCCTTGGTTGGAGATGCCGCACACGCTGTTGTTCCTTTCTATGGACAAGGTATGAATTGTGGTTTTGAAGATTGTGTAGTGATGAATGAGTTGATGGAAAAACATGGAGAAGATTGGAATAAAATATTTGAAGAATATTCCTTCTTACGTAAACCAGATGGAGATGCTATTGCAGATTTGGCGGTAGGCAATTTTATAGAAATGCGTGATCGTGTGGCTGATCCAAAATTCTTATTACAGAAAAAAATCGAAGCCAATTTTTCTAAAAAATATCCGGATAAGTGGATTCCTTTATACACGATGGTAACATATAGTCCACATATCCGCTACTCTACTGCTTTAAAAGAAGGAACTCGCCAAGAAAACATCATGAAAGAAATTATGGCTATACCTGATATTGATAAGAAATGGGATTCTGAAGAAGTGGAAAAGGAAATTTTGAGCAGATTAAACTAAGACATTCAGTCATTATTTAAGACTCCTTTATCGCATTTCTGT
>JBIPLT010000239.1:0-4939 GCA_044368255.1 Flavobacteriales bacterium | reverse complement strand
CTGGAATACTCCTAGTAGTAATCAAGTAGCAAAGTATAGAAAGAAACCAATAGTAGTTGAAGCAGAACAATTCGTTATATGGGATCTAAAAAATATACCACCATTTGTAACAGTACAAGGAGTCACATTCCCAGTAACTAAAGAAGCTACTATTGTAGTACCAACCCTAGAAGGACAGCATATAGCATCCAACTTAGATTGGATAATAAAAGGAGTCAATGGGGAGCTTTATCCATGTAAACCAGATATTTTTGAAAAAACTTACGAAGAAATTTGGGATTAATAAAAAAAGACCGCCAGTAATGACACGCACGGCAACCGAAATGTAAAAGCGCTCAATGATTAGGCAATGCGAACGATGAAGACCAGATACCTCACTGTGCGTAGGTAAGTTTCAAAGCTGGTCGGCGGTCTTAGAATAGTAAAACACACCCCAGTAGATAGGTCCGCCAAGAAAGTCTTTAAACAACGTGGGAACTGCGGCTCTCCCAATGTGGCTGGAATGTTTTATAAAATATCAATGCTTGCTGTTAGGCTGATGACATAAGAAAAAGGGTTTATAGTACGATCAGCAAACCAGAAACCCTGCTCTTGTACAAGCCCCGTAACTGATAACTCGGTAGGCTACAAGAAAGACCCAGATTGGTAAAAAAGAATCGGTTGATGTAACTGGATATACCAGCTAGGGTTAACATCGAGGCTGCCTCGAAATGAGGGTTCGAATCCCTCACCGATTCCAAAATAAATTATTATTTATTACAAAACGGGGGTGCCTGGTTTTGACAGATTACAACTAATTAATACAATCAGCCAGAGAGATAACTGTAAACTAAGGTGAATTTAATTAAATGGCAAAAACACAAACGGTGTAGTATCTCAAGGAGACAACGCACAAATCGAAGCTAACATGAACACAGTATTCTCTTTATTGAGAAACGAAGTATTGGCAGCAGCCTAAATTACCCAAGATTTCTCTGTTAGATTAAACAGAGTGGTGGTTTCGTCAACTTAACAGTTGACCCCAGTTGAATGATACTCCAACTTTAAAACCGTATCAAATAAGCTGTATAAATTGTATTAACTAACGCAGTCTGGACGGGGGTTCGATTCCCCCCACCTCCACTAATTTTTTAACTCTAAATTAATCGTTATGGCAAAAACCAAACTAAATCGCACAGCAAAGCTAGCATTTTACAATGCTCGCGAGCGTAAAGATGACACTGTTCGTCTAGCAGAAACTACAGGTTTCACGACTCGTTTCATCAACTATGTAAAAAAAGGTGAAAGAAAAGTAAACGATACATTAGCTGATGCTATGTATAAACTTGCTCAAAGACGTGCGAAAAACAGCGCAATATCTGCGAATTAATCAATTCAAATATACCCCTCGCAAGAGGGGTTATATTTACTAAAACTATTAAAGTATGGATGAATTCTTAGAGTTCCCAGGATTAACAGATGATGAAATAAATCAAGTAATGACTGAATTTTTTGAATGGGATAGGTTGCAAGATTATGATTTTGTAAATAAATTTGACGATTTTATTTATGTTTCATATGATGAAGTTTTAAATAACCCCAACGATATAGAATTAGGCTCTTTAGTCCGGAGAAGATATACAGAAGCTCAAAATAAATTAAAAGAAAGTCCCTCATTGTAGGGACTTTTAATATTTATACTAAATAGGTTCTTTAATTAATGTTTTATAATTAGGTTGTATTTTAATTAATTTAAAAACATATTATTATGGGATTTTTTAGCATTTTCAAAAAATCAAATGACTACAATGAAAAAGTTATCATTGGTTTTTTATCGTTCACAGTAATGGTTGCTGCAATTGTAGTTGATCTACTTACAGGTTACATGGGTAAGGCACTAGAGTTAAATGAATACATCTTCGATGCATTTATGTATATAACTTTAGGGAGTTTTCTTCCTGATGTAATTGAAAAATTTGCTAATCTTAAAGGAGGTAATAAATCTAGCGACGAGTAGCATGAAAAACTTATCAAAAGAAGAGTTATTAAGTAGACTTGAAGCAATTAATAGAAGCAATGCTATTATATACTTTGATCTTAATGGTACCATACTAGGAGTTAATGACATTTTTTTGCAAGCAATGGGCTATGGTGCTGGTAATCATGAAGAGCTTATTGGTAAGCATCATAGAACTTTTGTATGTGAAGAGTACTCAAGATCACTTGAATATGAAAAATTTTGGGATATACTAAGAAGTGGTAAGTACTATCAAGGAGAGTTTGAGAGAAGAAAAAAAGACGGAAGTCTTATAAATCTTCAAGCAACTTATAATCCTATTTTTAATGAGGATAATAAGATTACTAAGATAATGAAAATTGCTACTGACATTACAGAAATTGTCAATAGCAAGAAACAAATAGAAGCAATCAACCGAAGCACTGCCTTTATTAGTTTTAATACTGATGGATTTATATTAGATGTAAATTCTGTATTTCTAAAAACTATGGGGTATAAGGCTAATGAAAAAGGTAAACTCGTTGGAAAACATCACAGTATTTTTGTGAGTTATGAGTATTCAAAGTCTGACGAATATACTAAGTTTTGGGAAGATTTAAAAAAAGGTGAGTTTTTTGATGGAATATTTGAAAGGAAAAAAGTAGATGGTTCTACTGTGTATTTACAAGCATCTTACAATCCAGTAGTTGATAGTAAAGGAAACATTACTGAAGTAGTTAAAATTGCAACTGATGTAACTGAGTCTGTAAATAATAAGGAAAAGATAGATGAGCTTACAAAAAATTTAACAGTTGAATTAGCAAACTCTCAAAAACTTAAAAACTCAATAGAATTAGAAAAGGATGCTGCTTTGAATGATTTAGATGTAGTATTAAAAAAGAGTCAAAATGAGTTAATAAAAATAATTGTTAAGTGTGCGTTAGGTGTTATAGTAGGAGTTGGTATTGTAACAACTATGCTATACTGGGCAGCCATTATAACAGATCAAGATACACAAATAATTGGATCCACTTGGAGTAATATGTTTAGTGTTTTATTAACTAATGCATTTTCAATAGTTGGTACAATTATGGGTATTAAGTACGCCACACAAGATAGTAATAAATAAAAATTAAATTATGAGTTTAAAATCACTACAAACAAAAATTGGAATAACAGCAGATGGTGCTTTTGGTCCGGGTACAATGAAAAAAGCAATGGAGTTCTATAAACTAACCCCAGTTAGAGCAGCTCATTTTTTTGCACAAACAGCACATGAGTCAGGTAATTTTAAAGCATTTTCAGAAAACCTAAACTATTCAGCCCAAGGGCTTCAAGGAATTTTTGGAAAATATTTCCCAGGCACTTTAGAAGAGTCTTATGCTCGCAACCCTGAAAAAATTGCAAACAGAGTGTATGCTTCTAGAATGGGTAATGGTGATGAGAAATCAGGAGACGGATTCAAATTCCGTGGAAGGGGTGCTCTTCAATTAACAGGCAAAGATAATTACGCAGCATTTGCAAAATATCTAAACAAACCAGAGATTATGACACATCCTGATTTAGTAGCTACAGAATATTCTTTTGAATCAGCAATGTTCTTTTTTGACAAAAATAAATTATGGTCAATTTGTGACCAAGGAATTAATGATGCTTCAATTTTAGCTCTTACAAAAAGAATTAATGGTGGTACTCATGGATTAGCTGATCGCTCAGAGAAAACTAAAAAGTATTACGAATACGTAAAGTAAGTTACTATAAGATGAAAACATCACTTTTAATTACATTATCATTGACAACAGCATGCGCCTTTATAGGTTCATATTTTATGAATCTAACAGCAAATAACATCGAACAATATCTTTCAATAGCTTTTGTAATATTTGCTGATGGGTTCTTTGGTGTATGGGCAGGGATTAAAAGAGAAGGATTTCAAACTTGTAAAGCATTAAGTGTACTAAAAACCTTTTTATTTTGGGTAATAATGCTCTCTGCTATATTAACAATAGAAAAAGGATTTGCTGGAACAAGCTGGTTAAGTGAAACTATCATAGCTCCCTTTTTAGTATTTCAACTGATTTCGATTTTAAAAAATGCATCAATGGTCGGCATAGTAAAAAACGAACTTCTTACTCAAATATTAGATAAATTAGATAAACATAAAGGTGAAAGAAATATTACAAAATAAACAAAATTTATTATTAATTTTAGTAGTTATATTAATTGGGTATAATATTTTTACTACAAATAGTGTAAGAACAGATGTAAAGGGTTACAAAGCTAAAATTGAATCAATACAAACCAAGATAGATTCAGCTAAAGTAGTTAACACAAAGATCGATACTAAGATAGATTCAGTAAAACAAAATGTAGTTTCTATTACAAAACAAATAAACCACATAGATAACACAATAACAATCGTAAAAAATCAAACAAATGAAAAAGCTAATAATGCTGGTAAGTTTTCTAATGTTGAGCTTGAGCAGTTTTTCGCAAGTAGATACAACAAAAGTTTTACTATCAACTAAAATTGCTCGACAAGTTGCACAAGACCTTATTAGATATGATGGTTGCAAACAAGAACTAAAACTTACTCAAGACAAAGTTTTAAAACTAGAAGCAAGAGAGATACAAAAAGATACTATTATTAAACTTCTAAATGATAAGGATGAAAATAATAAGTACATTATTCATCAATATGAACTCCAAATTGGTCAATACGAACATATGACTTACGATCTACAAAAAGAAATAAGAAGATCAAGAACAAAGACATTCCTTTATAAAGTAGGAACATTTATAGGGATAGCCACATCAGGATACCTTTTTATAAAATAAATTTTAAAAACTTCATTAAAATTGGTTGGACATCGTCCAACCTTTTATTATCTTTAGAAAAAATTATCTTATGCAAAAAATCCCAAGAATGACTGAAGCTGAAAAGAACAAATTATCAGCTGTTAA
>JBIPLT010000238.1:0-4945 GCA_044368255.1 Flavobacteriales bacterium | reverse complement strand
AAGAAGTGGTAGAATACGCCAAACAAAAACATATCACCATTGTTCCAGAAATAGAAATGCCCGGACATGCATTGGCGGCTTTATCGGCCTATCCGCAATATTCTTGTACAGGTGGACCGTTTGAAGTTGGAAAAGCTTGGGGCGTTTACGATGATGTTTTTTGTGCAGGCAATGATTCCACTTTTATTTTTCTACAAAACATATTGGATGAAGTGGTTCAATTATTTCCCGGAGAATATATTCATATAGGTGGAGATGAATGTCCGAAGGTTCGTTGGGAAAATTGCGAACGCTGCCAACGAAAAACCAAAAACGAAAAATTAAATAACGCTCATGAACTTCAAAGTTACTTCATTCAAAAAATAGAAAAATATTTAAATAGTAAGGGAAAGAAGATAATCGGTTGGGATGAAATTCTCGAAGGAGGATTAGCTCCAAATGCTGCGGTAATGAGTTGGCGCGGAACTGAAGGTGGAATTGCTGCCGCGAAGGAAAAACATTTTGTAGTGATGACTCCTGGTTCACATTGTTATTTTGATCACTACCAAGGAAACCCGAGATTCGAACCATTGGCCATTGGCGGTAATACTACATTAGAAAAAGTTTATTCTTATGAGCCGATCCCGATAGCTATCGGGACTGAAGGATTAACAGAAGAAGAATCGAAATATATTTTAGGTGCACAGGGAAATGTTTGGACAGAGTATATGTACAATGAAAAACAAGTAGAATATATGGTTTTGCCAAGGATGTTAGCGTTGAGTGAAGTTTTGTGGACTAAGAAAGCAATGAAAAACGAAAACTATTTTAAAGAAAAACTAAATCTCCATTTTGATTTGCTGAAAAAATATAGTTTGAATTTATCTAACTCCTTCTATAATTTAGATTATAAAATTATTCCTTCTATTTCCGGAATAAAAATAAAATTCCATAATCCGCTTAAACGAAATGTACTTTTTGGAATTAGTAATTCAACCATTAGCGATACTATAAAAAATTGGAATGGGACAATAAATCCAGGGTCATCAGAAAGTGATTATATATCATTTTCGGAAAATGGATCAATAATTTTTAGGGATAGTCACCCGAATGCAAGATTAAATCAACTTAATTTTTACATCTCGAAATCCACTTCCAAAAAAATAACCTTCTCCACTCCACCTTCCAAATATTACAATACCGATGCTGATTTCAAATTAGTAGATGGGATCAAAGGATTTTATCCCAAAATAAATTCAGAATGGTTGGCCTGGCAAGGAGAAGATGTGGAGATGATAATTGATTTGGGAGCGAAACAGAAAATTTCAAAAGTAGAAATTGGAACATTATTAGATAGGGCCTCATGGATTTATCCTCCAACAGCAATGATTGTTGAAGTTTCTAACGATGGAAATAAATTCACTCATCTTCAAACGATGAAATATAGTGATATTAATTTCAATCCCACTTTTTCGCGATCGGTTGAATTCAAATCTAGAAAAACTCGATTTGTAAAAATAATTTTAAAAAAACCAGGTATCATTCCAGAAGGAAATCCAGGAGCGGGTGAGTTAGGTTGGATGTTTTTTGACGAAATAATGATTGATTAAAATATGACATCACGTAGAAAATTTCTAAAAACTTCTGCTCTTGCCAGCGGAATTATATTGGTGAATGCGTGTTCGAATTCTTCCAACGAAGAACGAAAAACGAAAAACGAACCAACGAATAACTCAATACGAGAAAAGAATAAACCAATAGTATTATCCACTTGGAACTTCGGTTTAAAAGCCAACGAAGAAGCTTGGAAAATTTTATCTACGGGAGGAAAATCGCTCGATGCCGTTGAACATGGCGTAAAAATAATTGAGGCGGATCCCAATGAAAGAAGTGTAGGTTATGGTGGTCGACCTGATCGTGACGGACATGTTACACTGGATGCTTGTATCATGGATGAGTTTTCGAATATAGGAGCTGTTCTTTGTATGGAACATATCATGCATCCCATTTCGGTTGCGCGTGCCATAATGGAAAAAACGCCACACGTAATGTTGGCTGGAGACGGTGCTTTGCAGTTTGCCTTAGAACAAGGATTCGAAAAAATAAATTTATTGACCGAAGATTCGAAAAAAGAATGGGAAGAATGGTTGAAGACTTCCGAATATAAACCTATAGCCAATGTAGAAAATCACGATACGATTGGAATGATTGCATTAGATGAACACGGAAATTTATCAGGCGCATGCACCACCAGTGGAATGGCTTTTAAAATGCACGGACGCATCGGTGATTCTCCAATAATTGGAGCTGGATTATTCGTAGATAATGAAGTAGGCGCAGCAACTGCAACTGGTCATGGTGAAGAAGTAGTTCGAGTGGTTGGATCACATCTCGTAGTAGAATTAATGCGTAATGGACTTTCTCCTCAAGAAGCTTGCGAAGAAGCCGTAAATAGAATTAAAAAGAAATTTGAGTTGAGAAAAATGGATATGAAAGAAACACAAATTGGTTTCATTGCTTTGAATAAAAACGGAGAACATGGTGCGTTTTGCTTACAGAAGGGATTTAACTACGCCTTAAAAGATAAATCACGCAACGAACTGATAAATTCAACGTCTTTGCTTTAAATGAAAAATTTAATAAAAATAAAAATACAATTTACATTATCCCTATTTTTTTTAAAGGGTAGTTTTTTATTTTTCATTTTACAATTTTCATTATTCCATTCTTCATCTTCCCAAAACCTTGTTCCCAATCCTTCTTTCGAAACATATACTGCTTGTCCAATTTCCAACGCGTCTGAAGTATATTTAGCCTCTCCTTGGATAGAAATTCAATCAACTGCCGATTATTATAATTGCAGCGCATTAGATAATAGTTATGTGGCAAGTGACGGCTCAGGTTATATGGGTGTTTCTGCTTATCGACCTTCTTGGGGCGATACATACAGAGAATATATCGGAGTACAGCTTACTCAACCGTTAGTAGCTGGTGTCACCTATTATGGTGAATACTGGGTTAGATTATATCCAGATGCTTGTTGGGCAAGTAATGCAATGGGAATGTATGTTTCGCAAGGTCCACCTGCCGACCCTCCTTTTACCACTTGCATGTACGTAACTCCACAAATTATGAATCCAGTGGGAAGACTAATAGTAGGTAGACAATATTGGACAAAAATATGTGGAACCTTCGTTGCTCAAGGCGGTGAAAATTTTATTACTCTCGGAAGTTTTTTAGATGATACTCAAAGTAGCTTTTTAGAATTAACAGGGTGCCCTAACGGTAATTATGGAGTTCATTGGTCCTATTACCATATGGATGATGTTTTACTTAAACAATACGATTCAACCGATATTTATAATTGTAGCGATACATCATCCAATAATAACCCAACACCACCCGAAAATTCAGTAGTGGTTTGTAATATTACCCTACCCAATATTTTCTCTCCAAATAGCGATCAATTAAATGACTATATAAACACTGATTTTCCATTGGAGAAATACATTTTTAATATATACGATCGTTGGGGTAAAGAAATGTATTATACATGGGAAGGTGATGCTCGTGATCATTATTGGGATGGAAAACACGAAGGAAAAACAGTTCCCGATGGAGTTTATTTTTATATTTTATCCTCCTCTACAAATAATTGTAAGCAAAAAGGTATCATTACTATTCTGAGATGAAAAACATTCTGGAGATTGCCTGTTTCAATTATGAATCTGCGATTATTGCAGCAAAAGCGGGAGCAAATAGGATAGAATTTTGTGCTGATTTTTCATCGGGAGGATTGACTCCTGATTTAAAAGAAACGGAAAAACTCATTAAGAAAATTGATATTCCTGTTTTTGTAATGATACGACCTCGTGGTGGAGATTTTATTTACACGGATAAAGAAATTCAAGATTCAAAATTCAAGATTCAAAATTTTAAAGACATTGGTGTAAGTGGTTTTGTATTCGGTTCTCTTTTTTGTCATCCTGAGCGCAGTCGAAGGATCTGTATCGACAAAAAAACGAATGAAGTATTAATTCATTCCGCACACCCACTCCCATGCACATTTCACCGAGCTTTTGATCACACCGAAAATCTTTTCGAATCACTCGAGGATATTATCGATTGCGGTTTCAACCGTATTCTCTGCTCTGGCGGAAAAGGAAACGCTATTGACAATGTAGAAGTATTAAAAAAATTAAACGAAGCAGCTATTGGAAGAATTACCATTATGCCAGGCGGCGGAGTAAGAAGTTCGAATATTGATAAATTAGTAGAGACAAGTTGCACAGAGTTTCATAGTTCGGGGATTTTGAAAGGTGAAATAGCGAGTGAGAACGAAGTGGCCCTTTTAAAAAGTTTAATTCAAAAATGAAATTCATCCTTTCTATCATTTGTTTTTTGGGATTCACCATGGTGAATTCTCAATCATTGAATTCAAAATATTTTGATGAGCAAGACCAACAAGTTTATTTTGATAAACCATGGAAATTGCGAAAAGTGGGAGACACTTCTTGGATCAACCCTGTTCAATTTCCGAATACCATTCATGAAATTCTTTTTGAGAAAAAGATAATTGAAGATCCGTATATTGGAAATAATGAAATAAATTTAAAGTGGATTGAAGAAAGCGATTGGGAAGCTGAAATGGAATTTGATGTTTTCAACGAAATTCCTGATGCCAAACATATTTTATATTTTGAAAGCATTGAACCCTACGCTAAAGTTTATTTAAATGGGAATTTTCTATTTGAATCAAAAAGCAGTTTTATCCCTTACGAAATAGAAGTAACCAAATTTGCGAAAATAAATGATAAAAATGTGCTGAAAATTATTTTTGAATCTCCAGTGAAGAGAGGAAAACAATTGGCAAAAGAAAATAAAATAATTTTACCCGGAGAAGAGAGAGTGTATACCCGTAAACCACAATATGAATACGGTTGGGACTGGGGGCCAAGATTTGTTA
>JBIPLT010000041.1:0-15255 GCA_044368255.1 Flavobacteriales bacterium | reverse complement strand
GTCCTTTGAAAACGGCTATTGATATTGCTAAAACGAATATTGAGAAATTTCATTCGGCACAGAAAGAAGAAGTAAAAAGAATTGATACCATTCCAGGTGTAACATGCTGGAGAGAAAGTAAAGCAATTGAAAAAGTAGGTTTGTACATTCCTGGTGGTAGTGCGCCTTTATTTTCTTCTGTTTTGATGTTAGGAATTCCAGCAAGATTAGCTGGTTGCAAAGAAATTGTTTTGTGCACACCTCCGCAGTTAGATGGAAAAATTCATCCTGCTATTTTGTATACAGCAGCAGCTATTGGAATAAAACAAGTTTACAAAGTTGGAGGAATTCAAGCTATAGCTGCCATGACATTCGGTACAGAAACTATTCCTCAAGTAAATAAAATTTTTGGACCAGGAAATTCTTATGTTACCGCAGCTAAACAATATGCATTGAGAAAAGGAATTGCCATTGATATGCCGGCTGGCCCTTCTGAAGTTTTGATAGTGGCGGATGATTCGGCAGATGCAGATTTTGTGGCCGCAGATTTATTGTCGCAAGCAGAACACGGACCCGATAGTCAAGTTATTTTAATAACCTACAATGAAAAATTTGCCGAGAAAGTAATAGATGCTATCGAAAATCAATTGCAAAAATTATCACGATCTACTATTGCCAAACAGGCATTGGAAAACAGTAAATGTATATTAATGGATAATTTAAAAGATGCTGTTGATTTTATTAATGAATATGCACCTGAGCATTTAATTATTTCTGTACAAGATGAAGGTGAATATTTGGATAATATTGTGAATGCAGGATCGGTATTTTTAGGAATGTATACGCCCGAATCTGCTGGTGATTATGCATCAGGAACTAATCATACTTTGCCCACTGCAGGATATGCAAAGGCTTACAGCGGTGTTTCATTAGATAGTTTTTTGAAAAAAATTACATTCCAGCGTATTTCTCCTAAAGGTTTACAATCTATTGGCCCTACGATTGAAACAATGGCTGAAGCGGAAGGATTGGATGCACATAAAAATGCAGTAACGATTCGATTAAAGAAAATTTATAAAGAGTAAAATGATTTCGATAGATAAAATAATGGCGAAAGTCAGAAGAAATATTTTGCAACTGAAACCTTATTCCTCAGCAAGAGATGAATTTAAAGGTTCTGCTGATGTTTTTTTGGATGCCAATGAAAACCCATTCGGAAGTCCTGTTTCAGAGGGGAATTTCAATCGTTACCCCGATCCGATGCAGCGGGAATTAAAAAAGGAAATTGCAAAAGTAAAATTGGTTCCTGAAAAAAATATTTTCATCGGAAATGGAAGCGATGAACCGATTGATATTTTGTTTCGTGTTTTTTGTGAACCTGGAAAAGATCAGATTTTGATTTGTCCACCTACTTACGGAATGTATGAAGTATCGGCAAACATCAATGATGTGCAAATTCATAAAGTGAATCTCACCGAAGATTTTCAATTGAATGTAACAGGAATTCTGGATGCGATTGAACCGAATACGAAAATCATTTTCATCTGTTCACCCAATAATCCTTCAGGAAATTTGATAAAGGAAGAGGATGTGAAAAAAGTCCTTCGTTCATTTGAAGGAATTGTGGTCATTGACGAAGCGTATATTGATTTTTCAGATGATAGGAGTTTTTTGAATGTAATGAATGTTTATCCCAATTTAGTGATTCTTCAAACTTTTTCGAAAGCTTATGGAATGGCCGGTTTACGAATAGGAATGGCTTTTGCACACGAAGAAATTATTTCCATCATGAACAAAGTGAAACCGCCTTACAATTTGAATGAGTTTTCGATTGAGCAGGGGATAAAAGCGATACAGAATTCGCAGAAAGTGAAAGAATGGGTGAATGAAATGAATAATGAAAAATGTAAAATGAATAATGAAATGCAAAAACTGTCGATAGTAGAAAAAGTTTATGACAGCGATGCTAATTTCTTATTGGTGAAATTTAAAAATGCTACAGAAATTTATACTGCGTTGACTCAAAAAGGAATCGTGGTGCGCGACAGAAGTTCGCAAGTGAATTGTGGTCATTGTTTACGAATTACCATTGGTACATCCGAAGAAAATAAAACTTTATTATTTGAATTAAATAACTTAGATCATGCCTAAAAAAGTATTATTCATCGACCGTGACGGAACAATTATTATTGAGCCACCCGTTACTTTTCAGATTGATTCATTGGAACAAATGAGCTTTTTACCCAATGCGATTTCAGCATTGAAAACCATTTCTAATAATTCTGATTATGAATTAGTGATGGTTACTAATCAAGATGGATTGGGAACCGAAGCTTATCCCGAAGAAACATTTTTGAAGGTTCAAAATAAAATGTTGGAGATTTTAGCTGGAGAAGGAATTTATTTTTCCGAAATTCATATCGACCGTTCCTTTGAATACGAAGGAAAAGATACCCGTAAACCGGGAATTGGAATGTTATCGAAATATTTTTCGGAGGACTATGATCTGAATAATTCATTTGTAATTGGAGATCGGGCAACAGATGTTCAGTTGGCAAAAAATCTCGGATGTAAGTCAATATTTATTCAGAATAAGTTACATTCTCCGGAGTTGATGGATGATGTTATGTTTATTACTAACGACTGGTTTTTGATTGCTGATTTTCTTTTTTCTCAAGAAAGAATTGTTACCCATGTGCGAAACACCAATGAAACAAAGATTGAAATTGAATTGAAATTAGACGGAGAAGGAGAATATGAAATCAACACAGGATTGAATTTTTTTGATCATATGTTGGAGCAATTATCACGTCATGGTGATTTAGATTTAAAAATGCATGTAGAAGGCGATTTGCAGATTGATGAGCATCATACTATAGAAGATACTGCAATTGCATTAGGAGAAGCGATCTTGAAGGCCCTAGGGGATAAACGAGGAATTGAAAGATATGCTTTTGTTTTACCTATGGATGACTGTTTGGCACAAGTAGCGATTGATTTTGGCGGAAGACCTTGGTTGGTTTGGCAAGCAGATTTCAAGAGAGAAAAAGTGGGCGATATGCCAACTGAAATGTTTTATCATTTCTTCAAATCATTTTCGGATGCAGCAAAATGTAATCTAAGCATCAAAGCAGAGGGCGAGAATGAACATCATAAAATTGAATCTATTTTCAAGGCATTTGCAAAAGTGATTCGCATGGCTTCGAGGAGAAATCCTGGGAATATGAAATTACCGAGCACAAAAGGAGTATTGTAAATGAACCTTGTCATCATCGATTATAAAGCCGGCAATACGCGTTCTGTGATTCATGCATTGGAGCGCTTGGGTGTGCAACCTATTTTGAGTGATAATAAAGAAATTATTTCTTCGGCCGATAAAATTATTTTTCCGGGAGTGGGAGAGGCGGGTTTTGCAATGAAAGTATTACGCGAAAAAGGTTTGGATACTTTCATTCCTCAATTGAAACAACCATTGCTGGGCGTTTGTTTGGGCATGCAATTGCTTTGTGAGATTTCAGAAGAAAGCAATACAAAATGTTTAGGTATTTTCCCTCTGAAAGTAACTAAATTTATTTCTGAAACAGAAAAGATTCCTCACATGGGTTGGAATCAGGTAAGAGATACTGAAAAGCCTTTGTTTAGTCCATTTGATGATGGAAAGAATTTTTATTTTGTGCATAGTTATTATGTTCCCATTTCACCCTACACGAATTCAGTTTGTGATTATATTCAACCATTTTCAGCAGGAATACAGCGAGAGAATTTTTACGGCCTGCAGTTTCATCCGGAGAAGAGTGATGAGGCGGGAAGTAAGTTACTTCAGAGGTTTATTGATGTAGAAATTTAATTAGCTAATTAGCTGATTGGCCAATAAGCTAATTATTCTAAACCAACGTTTCAATTCTCTCGCCCTTCAACAAATGCCTATCATTTTCCAAATTCATTCTCGCGGTTTCATTATTAAAATGTTCTTTATTTTGATTTTTTAGATTTTTTCTTTTGATGGCTTCGATGCATCTGCGTAATTCTTCTTCCGTTTCAATAATTAGAGGAGGAACGAGGCATGGAACTCCATTATCATCCTTAGCCACCATATTGAAATAAGAGGTATTCGTGTGTTTTTCTATTCCTGTTTTTACATTTAGAGAAGTAACTTTTATTCCAACGACCATGGAGGATTTTCCAACATAATTAATGGAGGCACGAAGAGAAATCAATTCACCCACATTCACGGGTTGAAGAAAATTTACCTCGTCAACAGAAACGGTTACCACATAACAACCGGCATGTCGAGATGAACATGCATACGCTACTTTATCCATCAATGAAAGTAATATTCCACCATGAATTTTTCCTCCGAAATTAGCATACGAAGGAATCATTAATTCGGTGAGGGTGGTTTGGGAGAAGGAGACGGTTCGGGGTTGCATGGGAGGGGATTTAAGATTCAAAATTCAATATTCAAAATTCAACCCTTCGATACGCTTCGAAGACTCGCTACTCAGGGTGCCCAATCGATATTTTTTATTCACTTTTAAATTATTTTATTTTAGGGTTTGGTCATCCTGAGTAGAAGCGAGTCTTTGAGCTTCGTATCGAAGGATGTTAATTTGTTGTTTGTTCATTCCTTCAAATTTAATAAAAAAAGCAAATAATCTGTTGCCTTTTCAATAATTTACATTGAATGATTATATTTGACCAATGGAAAAAGCCAATCTTAAAAATCTGAGTTATTCGCCAAAAATCCTTATTGCATGGGCCGAAGCGATTGGTGGTAATAAGCAAATCAGAGATTGGTTGATGCAAAACGGTTATCCAGAATTAGCAATTTTCACCTATGCTGTGCGTAATAAAGATGATGCCCGTCAATGGCTCATGGAAAATGGATGTGCGCATTTGATGGCGATGATAAATGCCGTAGAAAGAAATGATATTGCACTACAATGGCTCAGAAGGTTTAATTTTACTATTCTTGAAAAAATGGCTTTATCTGCCGATGGACACGAGGATGCGCACCAATGGTTAATCAACAACGGACATAAGGATTTTGCTTATATCGCCAAGAAAATAGAGTATGTAAAAGATCAAATCGAGGATAACAATAACGATCCTCATCGTATTAGCGCAGATTAAACCCAAATTTAGAACCCGTCTTATCAACATCTCACTCTTCATTTGTTGATTGTTTTATTGTTTTTTACCAACAAGAAGTTAGTACTTTTAGCACATGAAAAACATAAACAAATGATTCAAAAATTACTCTTTCTTTTGATGGTGATTCCAAGTGTTTCTTTGGCACAAAATAAAAAAATAACAAATTTTACAACAGGATTAATTTTTTCCTCTGATATTTATTTTCCAAAAGATGCATCAGTTACTTCAGCCTCTCAAGGTTTCGGATATCAATCTACCTTCAGTCACTCTCAGGGACTAGATATGGTTCTAACTTTCTCCAATAAATTTAAAATTAGTACTGGTCTTTTTGTAAGCACTAAAAAATTCGAAAGAACTGACTATTGTTATACCTGTGATGTAGATTATACACCGGTTTCAAATTTCGTTAATCGTTATTTATCTATTCCCGTTAATGCATGGTTTTATTTTATAGATAAACGATTAGATATTTATGCCATTGCTGGTTTTACTAATTCTTTTTCTTCTTCAGTGAGAGAATTCAGAACGGCTTATTCAGGTAAAATAGATGAGTTTAATTCTAAAGGCGATTTTAAAAAATTTCTTCTTAATGCTAATATCGGATTCGGTTTGAATTATAATCTCACTTTCCGTTTAAGTTTAGGATTAAATTCCATTTATCAATTCTATCCTGGGTATTTTGGTGAAAGTCCTGAATTGAAATTAAGTGGTATGAATATTCAAACAGGTTTGTATTATAAATTTTAATTTTTACCAATGAGTCCCGAAGTATTTTTAGCGATTCTATTCGGATATTTTGGTTTCCTTTTATTCATTTCTTGGTACACTTCGCGTAATGCAAATTCAGCTTCTTATTTTTTAGGTAATAAACAATCGCCTTGGTATGCCGTTGCATTAGGAATGATAGGCGATTCACTTTCTGGCGTTACTTATATTTCGGTTCCAGGAGCTGTTGAAGGTGGACAATTTTCCTATTTTCAATTGGTGATGGGATATTTTTTCGGCTACATGGTGATCACCCAAATTTTGCTTCCATTGTACTATAAAATGAATCTTACTTCCATTTATTCCTATTTGGAATCCAGATTCGGAACGGTGAGCCAACGAACAGGATCTTTCTTTTTCATTCTTTCTCGTTTACTTGGCGCAGGAGGAAGATTGTATTTAGCTGCAGGTGTTCTACAAATTTTTGTTTTTAATGATCTGGGTGTTCCATTTGGTTTGTCGGTTTCCGTGATTATAGCATTAATGTTGATTTATACTTATCGTGGAGGAATAAAAACATTGGTTTGGACAGATATGTTTCAATCTGGATTTTTAATTCTAGGAGTGGTTTTATCTATCGCAGCCATACTTTCACAAATGAATTGGGGTTGGAGTGAAGTGGTAAATGCTTTTGGAGAAAGTAAGCATACGCAGATATTTTTCTGGGAGGTGAATGCCAAATCGTATTTCTTTAAACAGTTTTTTGGCGGAATTTTTATTGCGATTGTGATGACTGGGTTGGATCAAAATATGATGCAAAAGAATTTAAGTTTACGTACTTTGAAGGATGCTCAGAAAAATATTCGTTGGTTCAGTGTGGTTTTGATTGCAGTAAATTTCTTGTTTCTTTCGTTGGGCGCATTGCTATATTTATTTGCTCAACAAAAAGGAATTCCATTAGAAATGAAAGATGGAAAAATAATAACGGATGCTGTTTTTCCCACTTTAGCTTTAAATCATTTAGGAACCTTTGCTGCAATCGTTTTTATTTTAGGATTGATTGCTTCCACCTTTTCATCAGCAGATTCCGTGCTTACTTCATTAACAACATCATTCATGATTGATTATAAAGTGGGAAAAAATAATCCCGATAGCTATCGGGATGAAAAAGACTCAACTAAACTTCGACATATCATTCATATCAGTTTTGCTGTTTTACTTTTGATAGTGATTTTGATTTTTCAATCAATGAATAATTCTGCTATCATCAATACGATTTTAGCCATTGCTACTTATACCTATGGCCCATTGTTAGGATTATTTGCTTTTGGGATTTTTACCAAATGGGAGATTCGCGATAAATGGACGCCAATTATTTGTGTGATTTCTCCAGTGATTTGTTATTTGTTGAGCATGAATTCAAAAGCTTGGTTTAATGGCTATGAATTTGGTCATGAAATTTTAATTTTAAATGGATTACTCACTTTTGGTGGATTGATGTTGATTAGAAAGAAATCTTTAATTGCAACTTAATGACACTTTCAGAAGCGAAAATGATTTTGGAAACGGATGGTGAAGACTTGGAGGAGTTAAAAGATCGTTACGAAGCTTCGGTTTTTCAACAGATACAAATTTTTTTAAAGGATCCTATTATTCCATCACTCGCCATTTCTCGCTTACAAAAATTAAAAAAATTATCAGAGGCTTATTTGTTTTTTACGGGTAAAATTGATTTTCGCAACAATGTAATTCCTGATTCTATTTCTTTGAAATCATTTACAGAATGGAAGGATTTTTGGAATACTTATGAATTAAATAAAGCCGTTTTTCGAAAAGCAATTGTACAAACCTATCATTATGCTGATTTAGAAATAGCTGTAAATTTATTAGTGGAAAATGAATTGGAATATGCTACTATTTTGACCAAATTACTAGTGGATATTCGAGTGGATAGTGAAATAAAGATTTCAGAACCAATTCAGATGATAGAAATTATTAAAGAATGTGGAAGCCTGAGAGATAGAAATGTTATTGATTTTTCTATGGAATCATTGAAAAAAATACTAGATAAAAATGTTACATTTAATCTATCAAAGGAAGTCAACCGCCTTAGAAAATTATTGAAGCATGGATAATTCAGAAGTATTAGCGAGTTTAGAGAAAGCCCTTAGAGAATCGAAAGATATTCCTGGACTTTATATGTTCAAATTTATTATTCCCAATGAAAATGAAAAACGTGCTCGAGTGATGGCTTTGTTTGATGATACTTCAACTATTTTACTCAAAGAATCTTCTACGAATAAATACGTTTCGGTTACTTCTAAAGAAGTAATGTTGTCGGTGGATGATATTATTGACAAATATAAACTAGCTTTGCAAATAGACGGATTAATGATTTTATAATTATGTCAGGAAATTTTTATCAAACGCTTCTTTATTCATTGTTACTCACAGCAGGAGCAATTCTGATTTATTTTGGATACCGATATTTCATGGCAAAATTCGGGTCTGTTCCTACGCCATTCAGATATGTTACGTTGCATAATTTAGAAAGAGGAGATGCAAAAGGAGAAATTATCCTTTATTTTCACGTTCCTGAAGAGATTCAATTGAAAGTGGAGATTTTAGATTTAGAAGATAATATTCTTCAAACACTAGAGGATAAAACATTTTCAGAAGGAGATTTTAGAGTGAAATGTGATACACTTAAATTAAAGGATGGAGAATACTTTTATAGAATTACGACTCCACACCAACATACTGCAAAGAAATTTACAGTAAATAATGGCTAAACTTTGGTTTTGCATATCAATTTTTCTTTTGATGGGACTAAATGCTCTTTCGCAAGAAGAAGTAATTGAAGTATTAGAATACCATAATTATCCAACGAAAATTCCAGAGAAATTGAGCCCCACTATAGAAGGTGATTTCAAAATTCCCACCACATTAAATAATAAAGCCTTTAGAAAAATTGCCAATGGAGTAGTAGACGCCAATATTTTATTTCAATATCCAATTACGAAGAATATTTTAATTGGTGCTGGATTCAAGTATGGATATTATCAGTTGGTAGATTTTTTGACTGTCAATTCATTTTCAAATAGTGGCAAATTATATGCCTATTCTCCTTATGGAAGATTGAGTTATTTGAAGTTTGCTAATCCTAGATGCTTTTTTCAATTCAGTGCAAAAGCGGGATATTCTATTATGAATTTTAATAGTTTTACTTGTACAAATCTGGGTGAAAAACAACCTTCACAAGAATTCTTTTTTATCGAACCTCAGATTAGTGTTCATATTTTTGTGGATGAAAGTTTATCATTTAGTATGGGTGTTTCTGATTATATCGGATTTAATAATTTTAATCCATCAGTGATGTGTTTGGATTCTTTTAACGGCTATGATGCTTCCGATTCGGCAGGAAATTATAACATGCTCGGAATTGGATTTGGGTTTACTTATTTTTTTAATAAGCAAGGTGAAAAGCGATAAAATAGAACCTATTTTCTTTGTAAATCTAACTTAAACCATTTTTTTATTACGCTGAATAATTCAAAGAATATCATGGTTCGATAACCTGTTAATCCTGCAATGGAATCAACGGTTAAAATGAATCCCAAGAACACTAAAATTAAAGTAGGAGATAAAGAATATTCAATAGATTGTAAAACAGGAAAAACCATCATAAATAGTCCAAAAAATAGTCCGGTTGAAAATAGGATTACTCTTGCAAATTTTGGAGGAATTGATATTTTTTGATCTTCATGATAAAAATGATAAACTGCATTCTCGGATTTCGTTCTTCTACTTTTTCGCGTACGTGGATGTATTTTTACCGACTCTTCGAATGTTTGATTGAAATTGTTTTTTTTATCATAGAAAAATCTTTTTTCAGCGTCCGAAAGTGTAGTGTATGCTTCGGTTAATATTTGAAAAAATTCTTTCGCTTTAGAATCAGTATTTTTATCTGGATGATACTTCAATGCCAACTTACGATAATTTCGTTTTATATCGACCACACCGGCTGTTGTTTCTAATCCTAAAATTTTATAGTAGTTGTATTCCAAAAACAAGCAATTTTTAGCTAAATCTAAAGGTTAATACTAAAATATCCAAAAAGAAACACCTACTTGATTGAACCAATGACTAAATTTGGTGTACAGAATGAAAAATGAGATTATGGTTAAGTTAATTCATATCGTAATGTTTTGGTTGATAGGTATTTTTGGCTTTGCTCAAATTGTCAACGGACAGACCAATGTAACAAATGAAGAGAATAGTTTTCGGCTAAACAACAAAGTTTCTCAATCTGTCGAGTTGAATAACGGATTGGTAAATCCATCCAATCAAGCCAATTTTTCTCCTTCCTTTTTTGAAACCGAAAGCTCTAAATTAAGTCAAGAAGTTTTATTCGAACCCACCAATTCGGTTAATTGGGGAAATTATTATCGAGCCGAACGTTATAGTCACTATTCAAAAAACTCAAATGATATTACAACTACCGAACAAGCCGATTTAGATGCTATTGTCAATAGCATGGAAAAATTTGTTCCTCAGAGTTATGAATTTCATTTTCTCACTTATTTGAATGGAAATAATAATACCGAATTAGTAAGTCATTTACAGAAAGCTTATGAGTTGAATCCAAAAAGTTCGGAAGTAATGATTCAATATACTTCCTATTATGAAATGATGGGTAACGATGCCAAGAAAAAGGAGTTTTGTAAAAGTTTAAGTAATACTGGAATTTATAGTTCGGGAATATTAGAATTCAATAAAAATTTATTGAATTCGGTGGAGCAAAATGCAATTTTGATTACGCATGGTGAGAATGATACGTATCCTTTATGGATTCAACAAAATGTAAAAAGTGAGCGAACAGACGTAAAAGTGCTTTACATCGATTTATTAGAAAATAAAGAATACCGCGAAAAGGAGTTGAAAGATTTGGGATTAGAAGTGACTGCTGATATCAAAACAAACAAGTCTGGATTTTTAAAAGAATTAGCCTCTGAGAGTAAAACACGCTCGGTTTATTTTGCAACCACGGTAGCACCAGAGTTATTAAAACCGATGAGTGCTAATTTATATATTACCGGTTTGGCTTTCAAATACAGCGAAACTTCATTTGACAATGTAGAAGTATTAAAGAAAAACTGGAATGATAAATTGGTGAAAGAAAAATTGAATTCAGATGATATTGCAACAGGAAGTTTAGAAAGCAAAATGAATTTGAATTATTTACCAGGAATTTTAATGTTGTATGATAACTATTCGAAGAGTGGAAACAAAGAAGCCGTGAAGTTAAAGGAGCTGGCTTTGAAACTTGGTTCTGAGGGAGGAAAGGAACACCAAGTTCGTTTGTATTTAGAGAAGTAATTAATAATTTGAATGAGCCTACAAGGCAGGAAGTACAAGGCGTTCACAGATGAAGAATTGATGCAGATGATTGCAAAAGGAGATGTTATGGCCTTTGAAGAACTCTATGATCGGTATAGCAAACCGATGGTAAATTACTTCTGCCGTATGCTTTGGAAAGATCGAGAAAAGGCGCAGGATTTTATGCAAGATCTTTTTACGAAAATTGTGAATCGTCCAGATCAATATGATTCATCACGGAATTTTAAAACGTGGTTGTATAGTATTGCCAATAATATGTGTAAAAACGAATACCGAAAACAGGAGGTCAGAAAAAATACCGTAAAAATGACTCATGAAAACATCAAGGTATATGATGAATCTCCAGAGAAAAGCAGATTAATGGACGCAGAAGTGTTCAATGAAATGTTAGATAAAGAGCTGGAAGAATTAGAAGAAGTGCAACGCTCCACTTTTTTGATGCGATTTAAAATGGATCTTTCCATTAAGGAAATTGCAGAAATTCATCAATGTTCGGAAGGAACAGTAAAATCTAGAATATTTTACACCTTGAAAAAATTGAGTGAGAAATTAAAAATGTTTGACCCTAATTTAAGCACCGCTTATGAAAGATAATTACGCTGAAATGAATGTGGATATGGAACAGATTTTGTTAAACAAAAATTACGATGATCTTACCCCAACGGAGTTGGACGAGATTATAGATTTTGTTTCTTCTAAGGAAGAATTTAATAGCATGAAGTCGACATTGCTGAATGTAAAAACTTCATTTGGTGTAGAGGAAGAAATTATTCCTGTTGACTCTGCTAAACAAAATTTGATGAAAATGTTTGAACAGAAACATGGCAAAGTTATTCCGATGAATAAGCCACGTCCGTTCTATTTAAATCCCGTTTTTCAAATTGGTATTGCTGCTTTATTTATTTTAGGAATTATTTATTTCTATCCTAAATCAGAGAATGAATCGCTAACCGCAATGAATGAATCTAAAGAAGAATCTGCATCTGAGAGTAAGGATATGGAAACGAATGAAGGAAAAGAAGAGAGCGCTGCTGAAGAAACGATGGGTACTGAAGAAATAGAGAACGCAAAAACAGAAGATTTGGCAGAAGAAAATTCACCAATAAAATCGACTGAAAAATTAGAAGAGAAAAAGGTATTAGAAGATGTTCCTGCGTTTGCAAAGGCGGATGTAGAAAAAGCAGTTAATCCAAAAATTTCAGCGAATGAATTAGCAAAAGGAGAAGGAAATGGTAAGAAATTAGATAAAGATGATAATCAATTAGCACAATCAGATCCAACAGTATATCGTTCTTCCACAAAAAATGAAAAAGCTAAAGATGCAGAAGTGGCGAATGATTCGTCGGTAGATGGTGCAACCACCGTTACTGGAAATACGACAACAGTTACTGCAACAAGTGTCGCCTTTGGAGGAATTGCAGTTGCTGATGAATTAGCAACTACAGGAAAAGAAGAAGATAAGGAAGATGATTACAAAAAGGAAGCAGGTAAAACTATACGCACAAATTCCGCTAATGGATATTATATGCAACCAGGCTCACCGGCCGCAGATTTAAAAAAGGGTGTGAGTTTAAAAGATGAACCTAAATTATCAGAGTTCTTATTTACAGCGCTTTAAAATAAAATTTGGTTTGACAATAATTTTATCGTAATATTGACACAAATAATGTCAGTATGTATTTTGCTTCCAACCTAAAATTATTGCGCAACTCGATGGGAATTTCCCAAGAAGAAATGTCGCAACAAATCGGAGTAACGCGTTCTTCTTTGAGTGCTTATGAAGTAGGAACTGCAGTTCCCTCCTATGAAAATTTAATCAAATTCTCTGATTTTTTCAGAGTCACTATTGACAAATTTTTGAAAAAGGATTTGAATGAATTATCCGCGCGTCAATTAAATGAATTACTAGAAGGTAATGATATTGATATTACCGGGAATAAAATTCGCGTTTTAGCGACCACTGTTGACGCTGATAACAACGAGAGGGTAGAATTGATACCAGAAAGTGCGAGAGCGGGTTATACGGTGGGATATGCCGATCCTGATTACATTAAAGTGTTGCCCACATTTAGCATGCCGTTTTTATCAAAGGAAAAAAAATACAGAAGTTTTCAAATTAAAGGAGATTCAATGTTACCTATACCAAGTGGTTCATATGTAACTGGAGAATTTTTACAAAACTGGAATTTGATTAAAAATGGTTTTCCCTATATCGTATTGACAAAAAATGATGGAATTGTTTTCAAGCAAGTGTATAATCACATGAAAGAAAAGCAAACATTACATTTAGTGAGTACGAACCCATTGTTTGATCCCTATGATGTTCCGGTGAGTGAAGTGATGGAAATATGGAAGTTTGTTAATTATATGTCGACCGAAACTCCCGAGCGCCCAACAGGTGAAGATATCGGAAATGCAGTGGCACAATTGCAAGTGGAGATGCGAACGATTAAGAATGTATTACGAGACATAAGTAAAAAATAGTTTTATGACAAAAGCTGCATTAATAAAAGAAATTACTAAAGCTGTCTCTAAAATTGATGATGAAAAATTTTTAGAGGCAATTTATACGATAATACAGAATTCAACTGTTAAATCATATTCTATTTCAGAGGAAGAATTAATGATTTTGAATGATAGAAGAGCTAAGTATTTATCTGGTAAATCTAAAACTTTCACTCCCGAAGAAGTGAAAAAGAAACTTCTTAAGAAAATAAATAAGAAATGAAATATTCGGTCGAGATTTTAGAGGAAGCGTTTTTAGAGTTAGAGAGTATTTCAGATTATTATGAAAAGTTTAAAAAGGGGTTGGGAGAGAATTTTATCGAGGATTGGGAAAGAACATTATTAACTATTTCAAGGAAACCGCTTGGATTTGTAATCTTTAATAAACATTTTAGATTAGTTCAATTTTATAAATTTCCTTTTGTAATCATTTATGAATTGAGTAAAGAAAAGATAATTATTTATCGAATCATTCATAACAAGAGAAATCCAGATAATAGAATTAAAGGGATTAGAGGTAACAAATTATGACACTTAATCAATTGAAAAACTTTCAAGTATATTTTGAAAGTGTAATTCGTATCTTTAAGCTCACAATTTTTGACCTTAAGAGGGAAATAAATAACTAAGGAAAATGAACGTTAAAAATCTTTTGATTATTGCAATGCTCTTGATCATTGGAGGAGCAATTTTAAAAATCACTCATGCTTGGGACGTGGGAGCGAATTATGTTTATATCGCTGGATTGGTTTTCGGAGCGGTTTATTTTTTGATGAGAGGGAAGATGAAGGCGAAGGAATAAAAACTTCAAATTAAAATCATTTCCCCGACCGATTAAACTTCTTTCTTCCACTCTTCGTTTTCTCCGCATGCGTTTTCTTTCTTGGAGATTCATCTCTTTTCTTTACATAAGATTTCCCTGGCTGATTACTTACCGTCTTTTTTGGTTTCGATTTATCTTCTTTCTTTATCGTATTTGTAGCAGTTCGTTTTGGGTCTTTGGGCGTATGTTTATTTGATTTGGGATTATGCTTTGCATCCGAAGAAGATTGCGCCACCAATTTCATGATTCCATCTAATTCTACTTTCGTTAATTCGCGCCATTCTCCCAATGGAATTCCGGCTAAATTTACATTCATGATTCGAATACGTTCCAACTTTGCTACTTCGTATTTGAAATGCTCGCACATTCTGCGAATTTGTCTATTCAATCCTTGTACCAAAATAATTCTAAATACAAATGTCGATTCTTTCGTCACTTTACATTTCTTGGTTACCTCTCCCAAAATCGGAACTCCAGCTCCCATTTTATCAATGAAATCATCAGTGATGGGCTTGTTGACCGTAACTAAATATTCTTTTTCATGATTATTTGATGCACGTAAAATCTTATTAACGATATCACCATTGCTCGTCAAAAAAATCAAACCCTGAGAATCTTTATCCAATCTTCCTATTGGGAAAATACGAGAAGAATGATTCACAAAATTTACAATATTATCTCGTACACCT
>JBIPLT010000237.1:0-4956 GCA_044368255.1 Flavobacteriales bacterium | reverse complement strand
TGCATTCATCAACAGCACAAGAAAAAAGTCGTTTATGCAGCATTGTTTTTACTTCACAAGAAAATATACCATGGATGGATGTTTATTCGTTTGTGGCCAGCGGAAGGGCGCCTTATACTAATCTAATGGGCAATTTATCTACCGAAGACAAAAGCGTTATTGAGAAAATAATTTCTGAAACCCGTTTAAAAGATTTTGAAGAGAGATTCATACATACGTTGAGTGATGGAGAAAAACAGAGATGTTTAATTGCTCGTGCTTTGGTTCAAGATACTCCGTTTATTTTATTAGATGAACCAACGGCATTTTTAGATATTAGAAATAAGAAACAGATGATGGAATTATTAAAAGAATTAAGTTCTTCCCATCAAAAAGCGATTTTATTCTCTACACACGACATACAACTGGCGAAAAAATATTCCAATTCCATTTGGTGGATGAATGAAAAGAAAATAACTGCTGTTTCTCCCGAAAATTTTAATGAAGAAGTATTTCATTAATCTTACCTTTGTATCATGTCTGATTCCAAAATACATATCCGCAATAAAAAAGCATCCTTTGAATATGCTTTCATTGATAAATTTGTGGCGGGTATTCAATTAAACGGAACCGAAATAAAATCTATTCGCGAGTCTAAGGCGAGCATTAACGAAGGATATTGTTATGTGAAGGATTCGGAGATTTTTATTAAGAATATGCATATTGCCATTTACGAAGCAGGAAGTTATAATAATCATGATCCAAAGCGTGATCGTAAATTATTATTGAATAAAACGGAGATTAAAAAGATTGAAAAAAAACTAAAGGATAAAGGCTTAACATTAATTCCTCTTGTATTATTCCTCAATGAAAAAGGATTGGCCAAATTGGAAATTGCCATTGCTAAGGGCAAAAAATTGTATGATAAACGGGAAAGTTTAAAAGAGCAAGATTCGAAGAGGATGATCGGGAGATTGATGAAGAAATAGATCCTTCGATACGCTCGTTCCTCGCTATTCAGGATGACAAAAGATTATAGATTAAAGATTAAAGAACAAAGACAAGATACATTTTACAAAAACGATTAAACAAAAAAAACCCTGACATTGCTGTCAGGGTTTTTTTATATTCTAATCTGAAATAAATTCAGAATAAATTTCTTAGAAGTGGAAAATGATGTTCAATGAACCTGAACCAGCGTAGTTGATATCAGTATCAAATCCAAAAGAACCGTTCTTATCACCATCTATAGTTTGAACACCTACAGCTGAAGTAGCTAGGTTAACAGACTCAGTAGTAAAAGACTCTTTACTAGATGATAAACCTAATCCCCATCCGTACTCAAGACCGATAGACATTTTAGGCATGATAAAATACTCAGCACCGATGAACCCACGAAGACCAAAACCAAAAGAGTTTGTAGTCTCTTCAGTCTTACGTGCTCCGTTACCATAAGTATCAGTAGTTAAGTTACCACCCCAGTTAGTTTCGTCACCAGCGTTAGCTAATACGATAGTTCCTGATGCAGCTAGAGCATTACCATAAGTATAAGTGTCTTTAGTGTTTGACATAGCAATATAAAGTTCACCACCATAATAACCCTGAAGACGAGTTTTGCCTCTTCTCATTTCTAAACCACCAGATAATACGATGTTAGTAGCTCCAGCTTTGTACTCATCTTCTTTCATTGCAGGAAGTGCAGGGAAAGCAGGAACAGCAGTAGAAGTAGCATCACCAATCATAGTTGTTTCAGTAGAAGAACCGAATCCAAGACGAAGACCAGCACGATATGCCGTTTTTTCATCTTTGAACATTTTTCCACGGATGTGCCAAGGTAAACCTTGAGTATAATCACCAGATGGAGCAGAAGAGTTACCTCCTAATAATCCACCAGCGTAATCTAAGAATGGAGCAGCATCAAAACTGATAGCCCAGTCACCAGCTTCTGGTAAATAAGCTTCACCTTTTCTTGAAGTAAGATCTTGCGCGAATGCAGTAGACGCAGCAAAAACCGTTGCGATTAATAAAACTTTCTTTTTCATTGTTTGTTTATTTAGGTTTTTAAAATTTGCAATGCCAAGTAACGAATAATGTGCCAAAGTTCATTTTGTCAGTGTTCTGAGTTATTAACAATGTATTCTTTATACACCAATATTTGTTGAAAACATATCCTGAAACGGCAGCTTCAAAATAAGGTTACAAAATCCCTTATTTATTTTTCTGGCCGCCATGCTTTGTTGGTTAACATCGGCACAAATTTATATACTCCAAACTCTTCTTTTATAAGTCTTTGATCATCCAATTTAGTGATAACCGTCATCGTTTGAGAATTTTCACCAACAGGTATAATCATTCTCCCTCCAACTTTCAATTGATCCACTAAATCCATAGGAATGTAAGGCGCCCCACAGGTAATAATTATTCGATCAAAAGGCGCAAAAGCAGGCTGTCCTTTATATCCATCACCGTAAAAAAGCCTTGGTGAATATCCCAGTTTTTTAATCATTAAAGTGGCTTTATCAAACAATTCTTTTTGTCGCTCGATTGAAAAAACCTTTGCCCCCATTTCGCATAAAACTGCCGTTTGATAAGCTGAACCTGTACCTATTTCCAAAACTTTATCGCCTTTATTAAGGGCCAGCAACTGGCTTTGATTAGCAACAGTGGAAGGTGCGGAGATGGTTTGCCCGGCTCCAATTCGAAAAGCTTTGTCTTCATAAGCATGGTTTTCGAAAGCGGCATCCAAAAAAATATGCCTAGGTATTTTTGACATGGCTTCTAATACCTTATTATCAGTAATTCCATTAGCAGAAAGAGATAAGATCATCTGCTTTCGCAAACCTTGATGTTTAAAAGAATCGTTTAGGGTGGATTTCACGATGCGAAAATAGGTATTCTTGCTTAGCTACAATCGGGTGTTGAAAATTAGATACCACCTTATCTATTTACATCGTTGAGTAAAAGTAATTTTACAAATATCTTTTAATAAAATAGAATATGATTAAAATCGGAGTATTAGGCGCAGGGCATTTAGGCAAAATTCATATCCGATTAATTTTAGAATTAAAAGATGTTTATGAGTTTATTGGATTTTATGACTCTTCTCAAAAAGTTCGAGAAGAAGTATCTGCTCAATTTAATTGCCCATCATTTGAAGATATTGACCAGTTAATTGAGCAATGCGATGCCTTAGATATTGTTACTCCTACGCTATCTCATTTTGAATGTGCTTCTCGTTCGATGAAAAATTTTAAGCACATTTTTATTGAGAAACCAGTTACCACCACAACCGAAGAAGCTAAAATTTTGATTAATCTTATGAATGAATCAAAAGTAAAAGTTCAAGTGGGACATGTGGAAAGATTTAATCCAGCATTTAAGGCAGCAAGAGAATGGTTTGATCAGCCTATGTTTATTGAAACGCATCGATTGGCACAATGGAATCCAAGAGGAACAGATGTTTCGGTTGTTTTAGATTTAATGATTCACGATATCGATATCATACTAAGCATTGTTAAATCAAATATTAAACGAATAAGTGCAAGTGGTGTGGCGGTTATCAGTGAAACCCCAGATATTACCAACGCAAGAATTGAATTTGATAATGGTTGTGTTGCCAATTTAACTGCGAGCAGAATTTCTTTAAAGAATATGAGGAAATCTCGTTTTTTTCAGAGAGACGCCTATATTGGAGTTGATTTTCTAGATAAAACAGCTGAAATGGTGAAAATGAAAGAAGTTGTTGGTGAACCAGATGCTTTTGCGATGACTATTGATTTAGGAGCTGATAAACCAAAAAAGCAATTATTTTTTGAAAAACCGGATATCGAACCTGGAAATGCCATAAAAGAAGAATTGTTTTCATTCGCAGAAGCTATAAGAACCAATACTACGCCCGTAGTTACTCTGAATGATGGCTTTAATGCTTTAGACGTTGCCTATAAAATTATTGCTAAGCTGAATGTAGCAACGGTATAATTATTTACCTTATTTTCGCGTTCTCTTTATACAATATGGTGCGCAATCTCTACATTTTAATTTTATTGCTTTTTACAAGTTCTTGTAGTTTCTTCGATAAGCAAGAAGATACTCCTTCTTACATTCACATAAAGAAATTTAATCTTTCTACAAGTTCCGCGCAAGGCACCAATTCTAATAGCATCAATGATGTTTGGGTTTTTATTAATGGAAATGCAATGGGTGTTTTTGAATTACCTTGCACCATTCCTTATTTAGGGGATGGGAATTCTAGAATAACTTTATATGCAGGAATAAAAGATGATGGTATTTCTGCCATTAGAAAAATTTACCCGTTTTATACGAATTTTGTTATTGATAAAGTTTTGACACGAGGCATGGTGGACACCCTATCACCCAGCACCACTTATTTTGATCCGCCACTTTGCAATATCGACAAAGAAGAATTTGAAGATGCCGGTGTGAAATTTATTGCCGATCCAACCAGCACCATTAATGTGGCTAAAACAAATGTTGCCAGTGATGTATTCGAAGATCAATATTCTGGAATTATCAATATGACTTCTGCAGATTTTTTTATGAAATCCATTTATACTACCAATTTTGCTTTTCCTGGTAATGGAGGTCAAGCGTATGTAGAAATAAATTATAAGAATAATGTTGAGTTTACCATTGGATTGGAAATTACGGAGCCACTAAATGTGGTAAATACAGATAATACTAGAATCAATCCTTCATATGACATAAATGATAATTTAGTTTGGAAAAAAATATATGTTAATCTTACGGATGTAATCAATCTGCATCCTAATGCCACTAATTATAGAGTATATATCAAAGCTACGAATCCTAATGCTTCAAATGGATTATTTGTTTTAATCGATAATTTCAAAGTATTGTATGGTGATTAAGAATAAAAATATTCAAATCGCCAAGTATATTTTTTGTGATATTATAACTGCGGCATTATCCTGGTATGTATTTTATACTTATCGTAAA
>JBIPLT010000236.1:0-4986 GCA_044368255.1 Flavobacteriales bacterium | reverse complement strand
ATAATAAATGTGAATTATACGAATGGCTTACTAACCCTAATAAAAACGGGTGGAACGCAAAAGAACCTACTTGGAATTTTTGTAAATATTTAATTGATGAGAAGGGATTTTTAGTTGGATATTTTCCTTCACATGTGGTGCCGGAGATTTAGCCAAAAAGCCAATAGGCAAAAAGCCAAATAGAAAATATATTTAAACGCAAAAATCTGCTTTTTTTTACTAATTGGTTACTTGATTTCTCCCTCTATTTACCTTCTTCACTCTACGTGGCTAGGTGGCTTCCTTGACTATGTGGCTTCTCCTAATAAGAATACTTCAACTCCTCAAACCCCTCCACACTTACCATCATTTCTTTTCCACCCACATATTGCGCTTTGGAAATATCAAACTTCAGCGTTTTTTCTACAATGCTTCTACAGGCATCTCCTTTGTTATCATGTGTAAGAATGAAATCTACTTTAGGAGGTAAACTTTTTTTATAGTTCCCATCAAAATACAATTTGAATTCATGTTCTGCACATCCTCCACTATAAGAAACTTCAATCGTTAAAATATTTGCTTCGATGCTTGTTTTTAGTATCTCAAATGCAGCTGAATTTTCTGGTTTTACAAAACCTCGTTGCACGATAATATCGGAAACTTCATTTGTCAATTTATCATTGTTTGCTGTAGAATCATTCTTTTTGCAAAGTTTGCAAGAAGCTACACTGAAAATTAAGGTTAGAATTAAAAGTAATTTATATGTTCTCATTTTTAAATAATTTTAAATCTTGAATCTGTCACCCTGATTAGCTAGTTTTCGAAGCGACAGCCCGAAAGATGAATTCAATCATTCTGGCGGGTATCGAAGGGTTGAATTTTTATAGCAATAATCAAGTTACTCCCTGAATTTCGGGAACAATTCTTTTTATTTTACAGAATCGGTGAGTGATTATTTCTTTTTCCTCGTTGTATATTCCTTCTTGTGTAAGTGTATCAATTCTTACTTTTCCAGAGGCATGCATCACTTTATGACCTTTTAACATCAATGCCACATGATTCACTTTTCCAGCATCATTTTGAAAAAAAGCTAAATCACCTTCTTGTAAATTCTCGAAAGAAATTTCTTCTCCAATTTCGGCTTGTTGACTTGCATCTCGTGGCAAATAAATTCCACAAAGTAAATGCGTCAATTGAACAAAACCCGAGCAATCAATTCCATTCATGGTTCTACCGCCCCATTGGTAAGGCGCACCAATAAATCCTTTGGCAACAGTTGTTGTTTTTGGATTTTTAATCGGAGTTGTTTTAGCCTTAACATGATATTCGGTATGATTAATTCTAAAAGTATTTTTACTGTGAAAGGGTAGGGCAGAACCAATCACAATATGTTGCTGTGAATTCACAATAGAACTTTCTGTACCGATAATAGAAGATTGTCTGTTTCGAATGAAAAGCATCAAATCTAATAATCTTCTTGGTCTATTTTTCTCTAGTGAAATAAAATCATTAGTAGCTAATTGCTCGTATTGTTTGTTGCAAATCCAGCCTTCATAACCATCATGCGAAATTTTGATGAAACTCCATTTTTCTTGTTGATCTAAAATGGTGAAATGTTCCCCGAAAAGTAATTGTGTAACTTGTTCTGCTTTATCAGAAGCTTCAACCCTAACAGGCGCAACGGTGACATGACAAATTCCGTAGAACATTAGCTGAATTTTCCCGAATTTAAGGCAATTATTCCAAGTAGGATGAATACAAGTCCCAAAATCGCATAAAAAACGCGCTTAGATCGTCTTTCGGGGTCGTTTCCCTCTTTAAAAAGATAGTTCAAAGGTTTTTGCATCCAAGAAAAAAGTGTGGTTGAAACACGCATTATCAAATTGGGATGAACCGAATTGTTTAGAACATCCTCTGAATCTCTTTTGTCTTTTTTTACTCCAAACAAATAATCCCAATCCATTAAAGAAGCAATTATTAAAACTAATCCTGAAATAAAAATGAGATATAAAGCTACTTGGTTTTGCATGTTGAAAATTCCAGATTTAAAATTCAATGTTCAAGATTTAAGATTCAAAATTCAAGATTTAAAATTCAAAATTTAAAATTCAATATTTAAGATTTAAAATTCATTTATTGTCATCCTGAGTTAAAATGAGTCTTCTAATTTAGTATAGAAGAATCATTAGAATCTCAATACTTAATACTATTTCTTTTCAGCCAAATTCTCCACGTACCAACTTATGGCTTCTTTCAAACCGCTTTCTACATTGGTAAATGGTTCATACCCCAAAATATTTTTTGCTTTCTCAATAGATGCCAATGAATATTTCACATCTCCACCTCTTTCTTCTCCGTGTTTTACTGGAACATTATTTATTTCAGCATCAAATTCAGAAAGTAATTTTCTTAAAATTTGAATCAATTGATTCAAATCAATTTGGTTTCCACCCGCTACATTATATACTTGATTCAATGCCTCAGGATTCGTTGTCGTTGCGGCTAAAATATTTGCTTGAATCACATTTTCGATATACGTAAAATCTCTTGATTGCGTTCCGTCCCCATGTATCAATGGTGATTCATGATTTAAAAAAGCTTTGATAAATTTTGGAATAGCAGCAGCATAAGCGCCTTCTGGACTTTGTTTTCTTCCAAATACATTGAAATATCTCAAACCGATAATTTCCATTCCATACATTCGCGAAAACAGACTAGCATATAATTCATTCGCATATTTACTCACCGCATAAGGCGAAAGTTGATTCCCAATTTTTTCTTCTTTTTTCGGAAGGTCGGGTGAGTCGCCGTAAACTGATGAACTCGATGCGTAAACCACTCTTTTTATTCCTGATTCTCTCGCTGCTGTTAGTACATTCAAAAAACCAATCACATTTACTTCGTTGGTTGAAATCGGATCGTGAAAAGAGCGAGGAACACTTCCCAAGGCTGCTTGTTGCAAAACTACATCAGCGCCTTTAATTGCTTTCAAACAATCCTCATAATTTCTAATATCCCCTTCAACAAAAGTAAAATTGGGATGAGATAGTAAAGGTTCAATATTTTCTTTGAAGCCGGTAGATAAATTATCCAAACAAACTACTTGATTATTTCTAACCAAATATTCGCAGAGGTTAGAGCCGATAAAACCAGCTCCACCTGTTACAACAATTCTTTTATTTTCAATTTTTATATTCATAAAAAACAAGCCACGAATTTCACGAATTACACGAATAAGAAATATTTAATTCGTGAAGATTCGTGTAATTCGTGGCTGAATTCTTTTTCTATTTCGCGTAATTCACTGATCGTTTTTCACGAATCACCGTAACCTTGATTTGTCCAGGGTAAGTCATTTCTGTTTGAATTTTTTGAGAAATATCAAATGATAACTGCTCTACTTCTGCATCACTAACTTTTTCGCTTTCTACCATGATACGTAATTCACGTCCTGCTTGAATCGCAAAAGCATTACTTACTCCAGTATAACTACAAGCCAATGTTTCTAAATCTTTAATTCGTTTGATATACGCATCCATCACTTCACGTCTTGCTCCTGGTCTTGCTCCAGAAATTGCATCACAAACTTGAACGATAGGAGAAATTAAACTCGTCATTTCAATTTCATCATGATGCGCTCCAATAGCATTCAATACTTCGGCTTTTTCGCCAAATTTCTCAGCGATTTTCATTCCGAGAATAGCATGTGGTAATTCTGGTTCGTCATCCGGAACTTTTCCAATATCATGTAATAATCCTGCACGTTTAGCAATCTTCACATTCAATCCTAATTCACTCGCCATCGTAGCACAAAGGTTGGCCACTTCTCTTGAATGTTGCAATAAATTTTGTCCATAAGAAGAACGATATTTCATTCTTCCCACCATACGTATCAATTCAGGATGTAAGCCATGAATTCCTAAATCAATGGTGGTGCGTTTACCCACTTCAACTATTTCTTCATCTAATTGTTTTTTCGTTTTCGCTACAACTTCTTCAATTCTTGCCGGGTGAATACGTCCATCAGAAACTAATTGATGCAAGGATAAACGAGCTATCTCTCTACGAATAGGATCAAAACAAGATAAAATAATGGCTTCAGGTGTATCATCCACAATAATTTCAACACCAGTAGCGGCTTCTAATGCACGAATATTTCTTCCTTCACGGCCAATAATTCTACCTTTCATCTCATCATTCTCAATATGGAAAACTGAAACCGCATTTTCAACGGCATGCTCAGTAGCTACTCGCTGAATTGTTTGAATAACAATTTTCTTTGCTTCTTGTTTGGCGTTAATCTTAGCTTCTTCTTGAATGTCTTTGATATACGACATAGCATTGGTTTTTGCTTCGTTTTTCATTGCATCTACCAATTGAGATTTAGCTTCTTCGGCTGTGTAACCAGAAATTTTTTCCAACTCAGCTACCATTTTTTGGTGAGCTTTATCCACTTCTTCTTTTTTCTTGTTTAAAGAATTAAGCTGATTGGTGAGTTGTTCTTTTTGTTGTAAATTTTCTTTTTCAACTTTCGTAACATCTTCAAGTTTGCGAGTAATATCTTTCTCTTTACTTTTAATTCTATCCTCGTTACTTTGAACTTTTCTTTCGCGCTCGTTCACCGCTTTTTCATGTTCTTCTTTTAATTGAAGAAATTTTTCCTTGGCCTGAAGCAATTTTTCTTTCTTGATATTCTCTCCTTCGGCTTCTGCTTTTTGAACAATTCCAGCACCTTTTCCTTTTTGAAGATTAGATTGTATTATCCAAATAATGATTCCGCCAACGATTAAACCTGCTCCGGCACCAATTAAAATGCTAATTGGATCCATTTTGTTTTGTATTTAAAAATTAATAATTCCGTTAAGGAAATTATCGGAAGAATTAGTTTTCACTCAATGCTTGTTCGATCATTCGGTTTATTTCCTCTACATCTGATTTTAATGCATCAGTGTTTTCGGGAGTAACCGGTTTTTTAACGAGTTGTTGAGTGGCCATTTGAAGAGCCGT
>JBIPLT010000235.1:0-4998 GCA_044368255.1 Flavobacteriales bacterium | reverse complement strand
AGGATTTATTTCGATTACGGGTAAGCCCGGATTGTACAAAGTAGTTGGACAAGGAAAAGAAAAATTAATTGTTGAATCATTAGCTGACGGAAAAAGAATGCCTGCATTCGCAAGTCAAAAAATTTCAGCATTGGATGATATCACGATGTATACAACAGAAGATGATGTTCCATTGCATGATATTGTGAAGAAAATTTTTGAAAAAGAAAATGGTGGCGCTTGTATTAGTGCAAATGAAGAACCTTCAAAATTACACGCTTATTTTGCAGAAATTCTTCCTACATACGATAAAGAAAGAGTTTATAATTCTGATTTAAAAAAATTATTCTCTTGGTATAATATTCTTCAAGGAAACGGAACATTAGCAAAAATTGCGGCAGAGCAAGATGCTCCTGCAGAAGCTGAAGTTACAGAAGAAAAAGCAGAAACTGGAGAAGCAAAACCTGCTAAAAAAGCAACCGCAAAAACAGGTGAGAAAAAGGCTCCTAAGGCGGCTAAAGTTGCTCAACCTAAATTGAAAACTGATGTTCAATCAAAAGGTGCTGGTGCTGCTCGTAAAATTAACGCTCCGAAAAGAGGCGCTTAATGAATTCAACCTTTGACAATAGAAATCGTACTTTTTTAAAAGGCGTAAACTCTATTGACAATTGGGAACAACTTTTACCATTTTTCAAAGAACTTACTGAAAGAAAAATATCTTCGAATGAAGAATTGATTTCTTGGCTGAAAGATCGCAGTGAATTAGAAGCGATTTTAAGCGAAGAAGGTGGTTGGAGATATATTCGAATGACGGTAAATACAAAAGACGAAAAAGCCGGTGAATCCTATAATTATTTCGTGAATGAAATTGAACCGAAAGCCGCGCCTTTCTTCAATGAACTAAACAAAAAATTTAATAATTGTTCGTTCATCGAATCATTAACAGAACGTGAATTTTTTATTTACAAAAGAGGAATCAAACAGGAATTAGATTTATTCCGTGAAGAAAATATTCCTTTACAAGCCGAAATTTCTACTCTTGCACAAAAATATGGAGCCATCACAGGTGCGCAAAACATTTCGTATAAAAACGAAATGATGACTATGCCCAAAGCAGCTTCACTTTTGAAAAATACCGATCGACAAATTCGTGAAGAAGTTTTCATGTTGATTGCTGCAAGAAGAGAAAACGACACCAAAGAATTAGATAATTTATTCGATACACTTATCGATTTAAGAAATAGATTAGCAACCAACGCAGGTTTTAAAAATTACCGCGACTATATGTTTGCTGCTCTTGGAAGATTCGATTATACAGTGACAGATTGCGAAAATTTTCAAGAAAGCATTAAAAATATCATTGTTCCTTATACTTCTGGATTTACGCAAAGAAGAAAACAACAATTAGGTTACGATGTTTTGAAGCCTTGGGATTTGGAAGTAGATCCAGAGGGGAAATCTCCATTAAAACCATTTTCTAACGGAAAAGAATTGATTGAAAAATCAATTGAAATTTTTAATAACATTCATCCTTACTTTGGAAATTGTTTGCGAACGATGAATGAAATGGGAAGATTAGATTTAGAATCGAAGGATGGAAAAGCACCAGGTGGATATAATTATCCATTGTATGAAACGGGAGTTCCTTATATTTTTATGAACGCGGTAGGAACGCAACGTGATTTAGTTACGATGGTTCATGAAGGTGGACATGCCATACAATCTTTTCTCACACATACTTTAAAATTGACCGCTTTTAAGAGTTTTCCGAGTGAAGTAGCAGAGTTAGCTTCAATGAGTATGGAATTAATTTCTATGGATCAGTGGGGTCATTTTTATACTAATGAAGAAGAATTAAAAAGAGCTAAAAAAGATCAGTTAGAAAAAATCATTTCTATTTTACCTTGGATTGCCACTGTAGACAAATTCCAACACTGGATTTACGAAAATCCAAAACATACTCACGAAGACCGTACGAATGCCTGGATGAAAATCATGAAGGAATTTATTTCGAATATGGTCGATTATTCAGGATTAGAATACATTCAGCAATCGGCTTGGCAAAAGCAATTACATATTTATGAAGTTCCGTTTTATTATATCGAATACGGAATGGCACAATTAGGAGCTATTGCGTTATGGAGAAATTACAAAAAAGATCCGAAGAAAGCGATTCAGCAATACATGGATGCGTTGGCATTAGGATACACTCGTTCTATTCCTGAAATTTACGAAACAGCTGGAATCAAATTCGATTTTTCTCCCGCTTATGTGAAGGAGTTATTGGATTTTATTAAAGAAGAGACGGAGAAGATTTAAAATTCTTCATTCAAATTATTTTCAAAAAAAATACCCGCAATTAAATTACGGGTATCAATTGTCTTTTTAAGCATAAATGTATTTAACGAAAAATAAATAACGGCTAACTAAAAATGTCTTTCTTATTTATTATCTGAATATCTGTTTCCGATAAATTCGCTTCCTGCAGTTTTTTGATCACCTGGTACAGGCTCTTTTCCGCCTTTCCAGAAGAACATTCCATAAATAGCTGTAAGAATTCCTGCGGTAACTAATAATATTACGCCTGTGAGGATGAATTTACCCACTCCCCATAAACTTAAATCAATAAATCCCCACATCCATAAGATAGCAACAACTGCACATCCTAAAGTAAAAATGGCTAAAAAGGCTCCAATAAATTTTGACATAATAACTATTTTTTAATTACACGTATATACGTTTTGTTTTATTTTTTGTTTTGCTAAAAAAACTTAAAAAAAATCCCCGGCAGAACCGAGGATTTCATTTTATAGCTCTTCTACCTGAATCATTTTAAAAGGTATGCTGATAATTGCCTGGTAGTCTTCTCCGGCTTCCAACATATCCTCATCGTCTTCTTCATAATACCAGTTGATAGTCATTTTTGTATTGGCAAGTGTTTCCAATTTTTTGAAAACATCTAAAATACATTTTGACGAACTTGTATTAAAATATTCAAGTTTGATATTAATTTCTGTTTCAGCCTTAGCTGCTCCGCCATATTCCCCTATCCAATCCAACAAAGGTTTGTAAAACTCAATTGAATTTTCAGGAATCGAACGTCCTTTAATTTCTAATACTCCAGCGTCTTTACTAAAACTTACGGTTGGTGTTTTAGGAGTACCTTCTAATGTCAAATTTTCCATAATCCTTGTTTATTGTGTTACTTTAATATTTAAACTGAAGAAAGAACTGATATCATCAATCTTCGTGAATTTATAATCTAATTTTTGTCCTGATTTACGAGCGATATCAATCATTCCTAATCCTCCTCCGCCTTTGTTAGACATCTCGCCATTATTCAAAACTGCTTTATAATATTCTTTTAATTCTTCTTTATCCATACTGTTTACCTTATCCAATTTCTCCTGAAGAATAAGCACATTTTCATTCAAAATAAAATTACCCGTTGAAATTAAATAATAATCCGTTTCACGACAAATCATAAAAATAGCAGAACGCGCATTAAAACTATATTCATCGGTGATGGGAACTTCATCAATGTGGTGATATAAATTTTGCAGACATTCAACCAACACATTAAAAACTTTCTTTTTAATCTTAGGAGAATCATCCACCTGATCTAATTTTGACTCCATAATTTGAAGTATTGATGTGAGCAATTCGCTGTTCACACCGCCTTGAAACGACAACATTATTTTGTGTCGCTCCATCATGGAATAAAAATCGTAAGTATCTATCATACTTTTTGTATTTTTCAAATATAGCAAATTCATTTATTCCATTTCTAAATTAAATGTATTTCTGTTAATTGTTATGGGTACTGACGGATCACAATCACCTTCGCCAAAGCCTATTCTTCTGGCTGCCAGCACAGATGGTATTATGTCGAATATTTCGCTCGTTATCCATTTACAATTGAATTTTTTAATAATTGGAATAACCGTGGCCACAGAATATCTTCTATTGTTCCTATATGTGCCTTTTGAATTTTTTGAAACTTGGTAAATATCGTCATTTGGAAAAGCTGGAGTGACATAGCCTTTTAGCTAATTTGTGTTGGTTATTCCATCATAAAGAATAATCCAATCGCTAGCCATACATTTTCCTCGAATAAAAGTTTGGGTAAAATGATAATTCCCATTATTTCTGAAATGAATTTCTCGCTGATTTTCGATACCATCTACTTTAAATAATTCTGGAATAATACTTATTTTGATTCGATAAAAGACGCTATCGCCAATGAATAAGAATTTAAACCTAAACCAGAAATAACTCCTTTTGATGAGCGCGCAGTTAATAGCTGCTGTCGAAAATCTTCTCGTGCATGCACATTTGAAATATGTACTTCAATAACTGGAATTTCTATAGCAGAAATTGCATCTGCTAAAGCAACTGAAGTATGAGAATACCCTCCTGGATTAAAAACAATTCCATTTACGGGAGAATTTGAATTTTTAAAGCCATATTCATGTAATTTATTTATCAGCTCACCCTCCACATTACTTTGAAAATATTCTAAATTAATGGTCGTAAATTTCTGTTTTAGCTGATTAAAAAAATCTTCGAACGAATTTGAGCCGTAAATTTCTGGTTCTCGTTTACCAAGAAGATTTAAATTTGGGCCATTGATGATTAAAATACGCATACCTATTTTCAAAGATATACGTAAAAAACTAATAAAAAAATGATTTAGATGAGTTCTCATACGCTTTTAAAAGGATTTCAAATGTATTTGCGACTGGAGCGCTCATTAAGCCCTAATACATTGGAAGCTTATGTTCATGATGTGGAACTATTTTCCCAATATCTTGATCAATCTAATTCTAATATCACCGTTGAGAAAGCAGAAGCGGGACATATTCGATCTTTCATCAAGTATATTTATAATCTCGGCTTAACAGATACTTCGCAATCGAGAATACTCTCTGGCTTACGAGCATTTTATAAATATCTAATATTGGAAAATTATATTCAAATCAATCCAACAGAAACCATTGAGATGCCCAAAACGGCTAG
>JBIPLT010000094.1:0-10397 GCA_044368255.1 Flavobacteriales bacterium | reverse complement strand
GTTATCTTTTGAAGAAATTACCCTTTTACTCGATAATGTTGATTTAAGCACTTCAGAAGGAGAAAGAAATAAAACTATGCTCGAAGTTTTATATGCTTGTGGACTTCGAGTTTCTGAATTGGTAGAATTAAAATATTCAACTATTTATTTTGATGAGGGATTTGTTCGAGTAATTGGAAAAGGCAATAAAGAAAGATTAGTTCCCATTGGGCCAAGAACCTTAGAAAGAATTAAATTTTATTTGGAACATTCTCGAAGCCAAATTAAAATTAAACATGGTGCGGAAGATATTTTGTTTTTAAACAGAAGAGGAAATAAATTATCTCGAGTGATGGTTTTTACCATTATCAAAAATCTCGTTTTCAAAGTGGGAATTGAAAAAAATATAAGTCCACATACATTTCGACATTCATTTGCAACACATTTGGTAGAAAGAGGTGCCGACTTAAGAGCCGTTCAAGAAATGTTAGGTCATGAAAGTATTACGACCACAGAAATATATACACACTTAGATAGAAAATATTTAAAGGAGACAATTTTGAAATATCATCCAAGAGGAAAATAAATTTCACCTCTTGTAATTTTCAATTTCTAAATGATGCTGACAGAAAAAATAATCTTCTTCCATTTTATTCGAAGCCACCAGAACAATTCTGTCTTTGGTATACTTTGTAATTAATTCTTTATACCAAAGAATTCCATTTTTATCCATATTCGAAGTAGGCTCATCTAGCAACAAAACTGAAGAGTCACTAAGAATAGCCAAACCTAACTTTACTCTTTGTTTCATTCCAGAAGAAAAATTTCTCAATTGCTTTTTTTCATTTCCCTTTAATTGTAATAATTCTGGCAATTGTTTTATATCAATTCTCTGCAATATATTTTTGAATTGAAAATGATAATGAATCGTTTCTTCTAGTGTTAGGTCCTCAAATAATTCTAATGCGGGTGAAGCAATGCTGATGTGTTGGTATATTTTATCCTGCTCGATTATTGATTCGTGATGATACTCCATTTTACCTTCTGAAGGCATTAAATAACCTGAAACTAATTGTAAAAAAGTAGATTTTCCTGATCCATTGGAGCCTAAAATAGCATAAAATTGATTGGGAGAAAATGTAATATTCACATTTTTGAAAATCCATTCTTTATTAAATCTTCGCCCTGTATTTTCAAGAATAATTTTCATGAATTAACCAATGCCACGCATAATCCCTTTGGTAGAATTACGAATAAATTCAACAATGATATCTTTTTCTGCTGATGCTGGCAATTCTAGATTAACAATATTTAGCGCCACAGAAAGGTTGCTATTTTGCACATAAATTACTCGGTAAATATCTTCAATTAAACTTACTTGATGATCAGAATATCCTCTCCTTCTTAGCCCCACTGTGTTTACACCAATATAAGAAATAGGTTCGCGTGCGGCTTTTACAAATGGCGGAACATTTTTTCTCACTAATGATCCACCTCCAATAAATGCATGTTGGCCGATATGAATAAACTGTTGAACACCTACCATTCCTTCAATTATTGCATACTCTCCAACGGTAACGTGCCCAGATAATGCACCATTATTTGCAATGAGGACATGATCCCCAATCAAACAGTCGTGGGCAATATGAACCATTGCCATTAGTAAACAATTTTTTCCCACCACCGTTTTCATTCTATCTGTTGTTCCTTTATGAATGGTAACATATTCACGAATGACGGTATTATCGCCAATTTCGGTAGTGGTATATTCACCTTTATATTTTAAATCCTGTGAAGGTGGACCAATAATCGCACCCGGATATATCTGAACATTATTTCCAATTCGTGTTCCAGGATAAATAACTGTGTTAGGTCCAATATTGCAATTTTCTCCAATGATTACATCTTCGTAAATAGTAGCGAACGCAGCAACGAAAGTTCCTTTTCCAATTTTCGCATCTGGAGAAATATTGGCTATTAATTGACTCATAGATTTCTTTCTTTAATTACTTGTGCCATCATTTCTGCTTCAGAAACAACCATTCCATTTACATAAGCTACTCCACTCATGTGAACAATTCCTCTTCGAATAGGAGTTAATAATTTCAACTCTAAAACCAATGAATCTCCAGGAATTACTTTACGTTTAAATTTAACGTTATCAATTTTCATAAAGTAAGTGGAATAATTTTCAGGATCTGGTACAGTGCTCAATGAAAAAATTCCCCCGCATTGTGCCATCGCTTCCAATTGCAATACCCCTGGAAAAATTGGATTGCCAGGAAAATGTCCTTGAAAAAAATTTTCATTCATGGTGATATTCTTCACTCCAACAATTCCCTCTGCATTTATAGACATCACTTTATCCACTAATAAAAACGGATAACGATGTGGCAACATTTTTTCAATCTTATTTATATCATAAAGTGGTTCTTTGGTTAAATCAAAATGCTTTACAAATCCACTTTTCTTTTCATTGCGCATAATGTCCTTAATGATTTTCGCGAAAGAAACATTTCCGCCATGCCCAGGACGAGCAGCTAAAATATGTCCTTTGATTGGTTTGCCTACCAATGCTAAATCGCCAACGATATCCAATAATTTATGACGAGCCGGTTCATTCTGAAATTTCATTTTTGTATTATTCAAAACACCAATTCCCTTTACCTGAACTTCTAAATCTTCTTTACCCAAAAGCACAGCTAAATCTTTTAATTCCTTTTCTGAAACTTCTTCACGCTCCACTAATACAATGGCATTATCAGGATCGCCTCCCTTTATCAATCCTTTTTTTGCTAAGTATTCTAATTCACCTAAAAAAACAAAAGTTCTACACGCTGCAATTTGCTCTTTGAATTCGCCAATGTGATACATCGTTGCATGCTGAGTTCCGAGAACGGGTGAATTATAATCCACCATAACCGTTAATCTAAAATCATCAGCAGGCACAGCTAAAATCTCTATTCCCTTTGTTAAATCTTCATAGGGCAAATTTTGTCTGAACTCAAAATATTCACGCTCTGATTTTTGTTCTTCGTATCCTACCAATTCAATTGCCTCTACAAATTTTAATGAGCTTCCATCCATGATAGGAATTTCTGGCCCGTCAATTTGAATTAAGGCATTATCCACTTGCATTCCATAGAGAGAAGCAAGTATATGCTCTGTGGTGTGAACCTTTACTCCATTTTGTTCAAGAGTAGTTCCTCTTTCCGTAGAAACTACTAAGTCTGCATCTGCTTTTATGATAGGTTGACCTTCGATATCTACCCTTTGAAATTTATATCCGTGATTATCTCCCGCGGGTAAAATAGTAACATTTACAGTGGCTCCAGTGTGAAGTCCCACTCCCTTTAATTTTACTGCTGATTTTAATGTTCTTTGAAATTCTTTCATTCTTTTTGCTTTTTTAATGCTTCCAAATCTGCTGCTAATTTATTCATTTGTTCCTTCAATTTAGGTAACGAACGAAAAAGCACATAAGATCTTTTATAGTCTCCAATCGAAAATGCAGGAGAACCTTGCACAATACTATTTTCTTCTTCAATATTTTGACCAATTCCCGATTGAGCTGCAATTTTTACTCCATTAGCAATTTTGAGATGTCCAATAATTCCTACTTGTCCACCAATCATCATATTCTTGCCCAATTTAGTTGAACCAGCAATTCCTGTTTGAGAGGCTATAACTGTGTTCTCACCAATTTCTACATTATGTGCAATTTGAATTAAATTATCAATTTTTGCACCTTTTCGAATGATGGTTGAACCCAAAGTTGCTCTGTCAATAGAAACATTAGAACCAACTTCCACATGGTCTTCAATTATAACATTTCCAATTTGAGGAACTTTCTGATAATTATTTTCTGCATTGGGAGAAAAGCCAAAACCATCTGCGCCAATTACAGTTGAAGCATGAATAGTACAATGCTTTCCGATTTTACAATCATGATAAACTTTTACACCTGAATATAAAACAGAATTTTCTCCAACTGATGCATTATCTCCTATATACGTTTGAGGATAAATTTTTGCATTATTTTCAATTATTGCGTTTTGCCCGACATAAGCAAAAGCACCAATATAAACGTTCTCGCCTATTTTCGCAGTTGAGTCGATAAATGAGGGTTGCTCGATTCCTACTTTATTTCCTTTTGATTGGTTATAGAATTCAAGAAGTATAGCAAAACAAGCATATGCATCAGGAACTCGAATCAATGTTAAAGTGGATGGTAAAGTTTTTTCCGCAACAAAACTTTCATTGACGATTGCAATAGTTGCTCCAGTTGAATAAATATATTCTTCGTATTTAGGATTGGCTAAAAAAGTTAAGGTAGAAGGTTTGCCTTCTTCAATTTTAGAGAGATTATTTACAGAAGCATTTTCGTTGCCTTCTATTTTTCCGTTTAAAAGTCCGGCTATTTGTTGCGCAGTAAATTCCATTTATTTTTTCTCTTGATTCGGCCTTTCCGAAGTTTTAAATACTGGTTCTGAAACGATGACTTCTAGATTATATTTTCCTTCAGATAATAAAATTATTCCAACACGTACAACCGGTCGCTTAGAAACTTCAGCAAAAATATCTGAATTATACTCAAACATCTCTGTCATGTAGCCAGCATATCCAGCAACGTAAGTGCTATATGTTTTATAATCGGAAGGTAAAAGTGTTTTCACCCAATCAGCGACTTCTTTTTTTACAGATTTTGCTTCATCTAATGTTGTAGCATCAAAAGGGTAAATAATTTGATAAGTAAGTAAATCAGATTGATCGACTAATAAACTTACCGTTGCGTTTTTAAACAGGATGGTTGTGGCATATTTTTTCTTGTAATTATCGTCAGTAGATGATTGTGAGGCTCCCATTTCAGAAGCAAATCTTTTTTTAGCGGCCTCCACAACTAATTTAAATTGTGTAGAAAAATCTGATTTATCAATCGGATTTTTTGCATTAGGAGTAATTGTTTTAAAAGAAACAGTTACGGTTAGAAATAGTAAAAACAAAATTGAATTCTTCATATAGCTAATTTTAAATTCTCCAACGAATAAAACCCATACTCAATGAAAGTGTTGGTCCGTTTTGTGAAAAGAAAGTAATTGCATCTCTTGAGGCAAAACCTGCTTCATAGGTTCCTTTTTTTGCAATGAAAGTAATTCCAACTGGAATTTGAAAATCATAATTCCCACCCGACATAAATCCAGCTTGAAGCCTTAACCATTTGATTGGTTTAAAATCACCGCCAAAACCAATCATCGCTTTATTAAAATTCGCGGCTTCGTCATTCATTGGAACAATTATATCAGTACCTAATTCAAGAATCTTGCCTATTTTCATACTTGCTCCCAATCGTAATGCAGTGGGTAATTTTACTGTTCTTTCGGCTAAACCTTCGTATTTAAATAAGCCATTTTCCCCTAGGATATCCCCTAATTGAGTGAAAATATTGTAATTTTCCAAACCTGTGTTTTGGGTATCGTAAAGCAAAGTATCTTTTACAGTATAAACATTCCCGTCCCAGGTCATAGAGCCAATATTTGTAACCGCTACACCTAATTTTAATTTATTAAATAAAACTGCGTTTACTCCAAAATCAAATCCAAAACCATGTCCTACTGGTTTCATTCCATTTCCAGCAACATTAGAAGGATTCAAATTTGCTGCAGAACCATAATCAATTCCAAACACTGGCGACATGGCTGAGAAAGCATCTAACTGATTATTTTCTGAACGAATATCTAAATAAGCCAATCCTTGAAAATATTTTATTCCTACTCCAGCATACAAGGCAAAAGTACTATCCACTTCAAATAATTTTCTACCGTAAGATAAATTCCATTCGCGCATCCATGACATTTTCATTTGTGAGCCATTCATTACTTCAGATAATAATTTAGGCACGGAATTAAACCCACTTAAAATGGTGTCTGATGTTGACTCATAGGTTTCGGAATTGGCTATAGTATCAATGTTTCCAAGAGAATCTCGAATTATTAACTTGTCAAAATAATCTGCATTGTAACCTAAAAATAAAATATCTGCGGCTGTTTTACCAAATGATGAATTCCATTGAAATCTATCATTTACACGAAAACCTATTCCACCTAATTTCTTACCCGTAAAAGCAATACCGAAAGATCCTAAATCTGCATTAAATGAAAATCCAGTTTCGGTAAAATCTCTTGCGGCTTGAATTTTTTCTGCTCGAGTAAAATCTGAACCGTTGCCTTTTATTGTGCTACTCATTACATCTCGCAGTTGTTGTTTAGTTAACGCTTCCGAGTGAAGTGAATAACTAGATTCAGCCAAGCCCCAAGCCACTTTTTTTTCTTCGAAATCCCATGTCCAACCTAAATTGGCTGGATTTATACCCACCGCTTGATAATCGGTTGCAAAAGTGGTTGCTCCGCCTCTACCTGTTGAAGTAAATGAACTGTATTCAGCTTGAGAAAAAACAGTTTTTATACAAAGAAGAAAAAAGGTAAACAGAAGGATTTGTTTCATTTTCAGAATTTATCCGACTAAAATAGTAAATAAAATGGGAGTACTGAAATCATTTTAATCAAAATGAATTTAATCTAACAAACTACGATTTAGCTTTTCTACTAAATCACGAGTAATTTTATTGTAATATCTCTTTTGACGATAACTTCCAACCCATTGCAAACCTCTGACAGCGTTTGTAATAAAAACTTCATCTGCTACTAATAAGTTTTGCGGAGTAAGACTACACTCATAGACTTTTATTTTGTAATCTAAAGCCATATTAATCACTTGCATTCTCATTACTCCTGCTAAACACCCATCAGACAATGTAGGAGTGTATAATACACCATTAGAAACTATAAATAAATTGGCATTACTTGCCTCGATAATATTGCCTTTATCATTAACAATTAAACTCTCATCCAATTTATTGCTTCTAGCATAAATTCCTGCCATTACATAAAGTAAACTACTTCCTGTTTTATACATAGAAAGTTTATTGACTGGTTTTTTAATATCTGTGAAAATATCAATAGATAAACCATCTTCATTAAGCACATAAAAATTATGTAAATAAGGCTGAACATCAACAGTGAAGGAAGGTGTATTGTCGTTGGGAGTAAAATAACCATCACCATTTCTAAATACTGTTATTCTTGCACGAGCTCCTTCCGTAATTGAATTCTTTAGAATTAAATCATTGATATATTTTCGAAAAAAATCAATGCTATATTCAATGGGGCGAGTAATTCCAAGCACTTGCATTCCTTCAAATAATCTGGAAATGTGTCCATCTAAAAATACTGGTTTTCCATTGATAATACGAATAGATTCAAATAGTGCATCTCCATATCGAAATGCACGATTAGATGAGTCTAGAAATGGAGTATTACCTTCAAATAATTCACCATTATATATTACAGGATACTTTTCCATATTATGGAAATAAAGGTAATAATTTTTTTAAAGATGAATTAGATTCTATTAAAATTCCTTTAAGATTTACTTTTTCAGCAGCCATTATATCACGCTCATTATCGCCAATCATAAAGGATTTAGAAACGTCTACATTATATTTGGCAATCGCCTTTTCAATCAAAACAGAATCAGGTTTTCTGCATAAACAATTACCAGTATAATCGGGATGATGTGGACAGTAATACATTTCTGTCCATTTTATGCCAAATGATGCAAATTTATTTTTTAAAAACCCATTTAAAATTTCAACTTCCTTAGCGCTATAAATTTCTTTGGCTATTCCGCCTTGATTACTTATTATAATAAACAAATATCCTTTTTCTTGCAATTCTACTAATGATTCTAATAATCCATCTACTAATTTAAAATCTTGCAAACGGTAGGTATATTCTCCCCTTTCCCTATTGACAACTCCATCTCGATCCAAAAAAATCACTTTATTCTTCATGAAATATACCATTTAACGAATGCCAGAAAATCTTTTAGAATTTGAATATCCAAAACGCTAATAAATAGTATACCAAATAGAGCGCCCAATAAATGTGCATCATGAGCAATGTTTGTTTTTCCAACTTTATCCATGATGATTTCAGCGGTTATATAAATAAATCCAAAAATAAATCCAGGAATAGGAAAAGGAAAAAAAATCGGGGCTAACCTCATTTCGGGCATCATTATTATTCCTGCAAATATCAAAGCAGAAACAGCACCAGAAGCGCCCACAGAAACATAACTTTGATTGTCCTGATGTCGAGAAAAAGAAATGAATGTTGAAAATAAAATTCCTCCGAAATAAAGCAATAAAAAATATATTCCACCCAAAACGCCAAAATGGTTTTTCATGGTTATTTCCATAGCTTCTCCAAATTGCCATAAAACAAACATGTTAAAAATTAAATGAGTAAAATCCGCATGAACAAAAGCATGAGTAATAACTTTAAACCATTTACCATTATGTTTTACTTCATAGGGAGAAAATGATAATTGATAGAAAAATATTTTATCGTTGAATGCCTTCAATGATAAAAAAATGGAAATAATTAGAATAAAATGAGTGATTAACAAGTTTTCAATTTATTTCTTTAATTCGATATCCTTAATGATTTCATACTGAAAAGCGTCTTTATCCAACACCTCAATTTTCTCTTCGTATAGACCAAAATTATCAGTTTCAATAGTTAGTGAATACTTTCCCGGCGGTAATATAATCACAAAACGCATAGTAGTTAAGTTGGGTAAATATTCCCCATAAAGTTGCCCTGTAATTTCATCGGTAACAAACATAGTAATCGAATTAAATGTTTCTCCGTCTGGCAAAATAATATTCCCATTGAAAACAGTATAATTAGGTTCAATTTCAGAAAAAGTAACTCGATAAATATCTAAATCACCAAAGCCGTCCTTTCTATAGGAAGAAATATATCCGTATCTACCCGTTTCAGATATACTAAAATTCATTTCGTCTCTAGGGGAATTAATAGGAAAGCCTAAATTCCTAGGCTGAACATACTTCATTTTTAAGGAATCATAATCAGCTTTAAAAATATCGTATCCTCCCATACTAGTGTGACCATTTGAACTAAAATATAGTATTTTACCATCTTGTGAAAAAACTGGAAAATCTTCATCATAAATAGTGTTTATTGTTGGCCCTAGATTTTGAGGTTCTCCCCAATCGCCGTTAGGTAGTAAACGTGTTACATATAAATCAGTTCCACCAAATCCACCTGGTTTATTACTTGCAAAATAAATTTCTTTACTCAAATTATTAATAGAAGCTGATATTTCATCATGCTTCGTATTGATAACATCTGGGAGATTCTTTTTATCAGTTAAATCATGGTTTTTCACGTCCGCTAATCCCAACTTTCCATCAATTGAAGTGCGCCCACCAAAATATAAAACAGCCTTTGAGTTAGAAGATGCCAACCCAACGATTTCTTCATCAAATTCTTTTGTAAGTATTTTTTTATTGATTGTCTTTGCCTTTGTGAATTTACCGTTTTTTGAAACTGAAATATAAACATCGGAAGAAAAATGTCCGTTACTTTTTCTATCTCCTCCGTTATTCCTTCTTGAGTTAAAAATTAAAAATGACTCGTCTGAAGCGGCAAATGGAAAATAATCTGCGTAAGGAGAATTAACTTCAATTCCTAAATTCTCAAACTTAATTTCAATTGGAAATTTCATTAATTCAAGCGCGTTTTGACAATGATGAATTTGCCTTCCTGCTGATTTAAGGTTTGCTTCCGATCCTTGGCCCTTCCTTTCAAAATCACTAAATGTTTTGATTGCTTCTTCAAATCGATTTTCATATTGATATGCTCTTCCTAGCAAGAACAACGCATTTGGGTCAGATAATTCATTTTTAACCAAATTTTCAAGCAGATTTATCGCTTCGGTTTTAGACATGTTAAGGTTCAATACACAAACAGCTAATCGATATTCAAATTCTAAATCATCATTAAAATTTTCAATTAACAAACTGTATTCTTCATATGCAGATTCAAAATCTTCCTTGTCAAAAAAATCAGCTGCCAATTTTCGGTTCTGAGCAAAAACTGAGGAGTGAGCAATAAAAACTAAAATGTAGATTAGTAAATAGTTACGGGCTTTCCTTTTCATTTAGCAAAAATACAACATAAAAATGGTTCAAAATAATATTTAAACCACGCTAAATAAATAACCGATTTTATTTTCATAATCATTAAATTTGCGTCCTGATTTAAATAGAAATGCGAAAAAAACTTAAATTTTTTAGGGAATTTTGGAAAGAGAGAAGAGTAGTTGGCGCTATTTCCCCAAGCTCAATTTTTTTGGCAAAAAAAATGATTTCATCAATAGATTTTACTACATCACGAATTCTTGTTGAGTTTGGTCCCGGAACTGGTATATTCACTAAGGAAATTCTAAAAAAAATGCATCCTGATGCAATTTTATTAGTATTCGAAACTCAA
>JBIPLT010000040.1:0-15412 GCA_044368255.1 Flavobacteriales bacterium | reverse complement strand
GGTCAATCCGCCTCGATAAGTTTTGTTGGTATTGTATTCAACATTGATATCTCTATGATAAATTTCATTAAAAGAATAGGTGGCAGACCAATTGGAAATATCCCAAGGCATGGGTTTACTTTCTGTCTTTGATTTTTCTTTACGCACGTTGGTAAAGTTCATACTTCTTCTACGCGTATAGTTCTGGGCTTTCTGTTTATAAGCTGCTTTTTGTTCAGGTGTCATATCTGATGCCGACATCTGAAATAAAATATCTGGATTAAGCGGATCGTATTGAGGATTGATAAAACTTTCTGAATATCCTAAGAAGAGTGGTAATTTAATTCCCCACTTTTCAGGAAAGAATTTTCCTAGTTCAAAAGAGGATGAACCATCCCAACCAAAAATAGTTTCACGCTGGCGCTCGCTTACGCGCTTTTCTATACTTCCCCAATAAGGAGTAGAATAATTCCCACTAAATGCCACATTACCAAAATCAGCTAAATTGGCATTCATTCTTGCCAATGCAGCCCATCCACCTTGCTGATCAAAATCGGTTAATCGTAATTCGTTAATCCAAACTTCTAGGCATTTATCTTTTCCATCATCTGGTTTCCATGGGTTATCGCTATCCTTTCCTGGATTACGAATTCCAATCATCACTATTTTTAATCCTTGCAAATTTGGGTTACCAACCACTTTAATTAATCTACCTCCGAGAGTGCGATCTTCTTCGGTATAAATTTCATTGGTAAAAGCTATTCCTGCTGCTACCCGATTATTTCTTCTTTGTTTTACCGCAATCAATGAATCAAATAAAATATCAATACTATTTGCATCCGGCCAAATATTTCCTTCACTATTATCATACCAATTACTCATCTTCAAAGGAAGTTCATATTCATAATAGTTTTCGGTAAAATCTGTTCCTAATCGCATGAATAATGTAGCCTCATTATCTTTACATTCTTCTGGTCCGTTTTCGGCTGTAGACTCTGCGTGAACAAACATCTTTAATCTTTTGTAAGAACGAATATCAAAATCAACATTGCGATAACAAGCACGTGCGTCACCATCTTTCAATCCGCAAACTTCCATCGATAAAGATTGCTCATTAAGGTTTCTTAAATTAGCTGTGGCCACATCCACCTGGCGTTGAATTCCGGGAGGGAGAATATAATTTACAGGATCACGTCTTCCATTTTCTTCTATGTTTACTGCTGATAAACTAAACAATGTTCCACCTGGATCACCTTGAATATATTCGCCATCTGTCAATAAAGATTCGCGATAAATTCTCCATTCACCTCTGATTAATTCTAATCTAGCAAAACGCAATACCGTTGGTTTGTCCCAATCTTTCATGAACATTCGAATAAAACGAATAGACCTGAAATCGGCAATTCCATTTACTCTTTTTTGAAATTCACGAACTGGAATTTTAAACTGATACCATTTTTCTTGCTTGGTAGATCCATCTGGTAATTCCTTTGCTTCCGTCAAATAAATATTAGTAATAAAATTTCTACCAATTACCATGTCGTTGGGGCGAAGACTTAATTTATACTGGAAATAACTTTCAGCTTCACTTAAATTATTGTCCTGATTAATATCTTCTACGTTAGGAATGGTAGTTGCTGAAGTAGGATATCCATCCCCATTAAGAGCAGCCGAAAATTCATTTGATGGTGAGTTTCCTTCGGGACCATTGAATTTTTTGTATCTCTCCAACAAATCTACTTGCGCTTGATCATAATCATCTCCTCGGTAATAATGGAAATTATCGGAGGAAGGGTCGCCAGTTAGAGAGTCACGAGCAGATGGAGAAGTAATATTTGAATTAACCCAATTCACATAATTATTAAAATAATCTGCTTCATCATTACTATCATAACCATCATAACCCACATCTTGAAGTAATCTGGAATTTGGATCATTATCAAATGCATTTACGACTGGTTGCGTGGTAGAAACTCGTCCCCAAACTGTATTTTCAAGAGTGGTAGGATCAAAAGAAGTATTCACTGGCAAACCATTCTCAAATGATTTTCTAGAATCAGATAAAATATCTTCAGATACATTACCTAAGTTAATGTAAAAATCTCCACCTGTTGTTCCTAAATCATTCACGGCATCTGTGCTGAATGGATCTAACATCCAAATTTGGATAAATTCAATATTCGCTGCTTCAAAATCGGTGGTTTGAAGTGTTCGCATAATTCCAGCCCAACGAGTATCTGGATTAAATAATTTTCCATTTAGAGGATTTGTTCCTGCAGAAAATCCAGATGAACCATCAGTGTCGAAATTATACGGCCCTCGTTCTGCTGGGAAATAGGCTAAATCAAAAACGGCAATGTTAGTAGGTTGCCCTGCTGGTAATTGTCGGAAAGGAAAAACATCTTGCTCGAACCATTGGCGAGAATACGATTTAGAAATTACTGATGGATTATCTCGAATATGTTGTGGCGTTAAATTGTTATCATTAAAAAATAATGGATCGATAACGTACCAAGATAATTTTGCACGATTCATTCCATAGGCTAAATTATTTATCAATGTTCCTTCGGGAAATAAATCAGGTTGACCTTTTGGAACACTTGCCAACGACCAAGTGTTAAATGAACGCAAATCAATTGCCGATTGACTACCTTCAAAATCGTCAACATAAGATAATCCAGCAATGGCACGAGCCGTTCCAGGAATTAATCTCGCGTATTCGAATGATGCATTCACAGTTGATTTCGCTTTCGTAGATATCAATGGTAACTTATCTACTAGGCGAGTTAAAAATGGAGCTTCTCTTCTAAAAGTTCCATCTAAACCAATCATGGTATTACTGATAGGTTCATCGCCAATATTTATTTTCTGAGTGAGTGGACGCTCCGTCATATTTAAAATGGTTCCGCCCAAAGCAATATCCTTGCTCACTCGATAATCAAAACGTGTTCCTAATAACGTTTTGGTTTGTATACTGAATAAAGTATTACTTTCTACCGAAACATTGATTGGCGTTTGAGATTCTAATAATCCTTGATTTAAAATTCGTACACGTCCTAAATTGTAATCTACGGTATAATCTGTATTTTCTACTAATTGAACTCCACCAGCAGTTACTTGCACTGCTCCCTGTGGAATATTTAATGCGTTCAATGAAATTTCGGAACTGGAAGCAGATTGATAAGAGCCTTTTATTTTGAAACGATTTAATTTCGGAATTTGCTGTGCGGCTGTTTTAGTTGAATCGTAGAGTGGTTGATAAACGATATTATTAATGGTCGTTTGATCTAATCCTGCGGCCACTAATTTATTTTTTAGGTGCGTACCGAATGGTTCGACTGTAGTAAAAACAACTCTACCATTTTGGGGATTAATCGTTCCTCCACCTAGACTTTTATTTCCTGAAAAGGTGAGTGGAATAAAATCAAATAATCCATCTGCGTAGGCTTGATTATTTTGATCATATCTATCTAAATTTAAAATTTGAATTAAGGGCTTATCATCTAAGCCTGGTTTTGGAATATAATTGATGTCGACACTTGTGGCAGGATTATTATACCAAACTTGTAAAGTAAAATTTTGTTTATTCACTTGGTAGGCACCTAAAGAATAAATATTTTTCATAATCAAATCCCATCTTTTGAAACGAGGATTCGTAATGGTTCCCTTTAAAAGTTTTAAGAAAATAGCTTCTTGTCCAGCAATACCGTCTGTAGAAAATTCACCCACCTGATACGTTTGCCCTTGATAAGTATATTCATAAGCCACTGCTAAAACCTCATCGTTATTGAGTGGTTGATTTAAGGAAATGAAACCTAAAACAGTATTTACACTGTATTCCTGATCGGATAATCTTCTTGCGTTTTGTAATTTTTCATAATGAACAGATTGTTCAAACGGACCCGGTTGAACCACCACTGCTTGTAATGCTCCTGTAGCATTTCCAAAATTTCTAAAAGATGTATTTGAAGTTAGGAAATTATAAATTCCATTCGAGTTATTTCTTGGAAGAGGATTTGTACTAATATTATTGGGTGTTCCTTCTAATCCGTCGGTGGTAGATTCACCTAAATCCGAAAAGGCAATAATATTTCTGGTATTGTCAACCGTGTTATTGTTATTGGTCACCCAAACTTCGATACGTGTAATGCTTACTCCTGAATTGACAATGGGAAGACTAGCCATGGCCACATCAAATTTATCACGGTGGTAATGATTTAAGAAAAAATGTTTATTGGCTTCGTAATTATCGGCTGTAATTTCATAAGTACTTTGTTGTGCTCCCCCTGCCACTTGAATTTCTGTTCGTTTTCCTTTTTGTTGCGAGAAAACAGAGGTAACATTTAATTTACCAAACTTCAATGCTGTTTTTAATCCGAATAAACTTTGCGAGCCAGTAATCAAAGATCCGTTCAAAGGAAGTGAAACATTTCCTGCCTCTATTTTCTGAATGATTTCGTCATCATAACCTGTATATTCCAATTTCATTTGATTCTCGAAATCAAAAGTAGCTTCGGTATTATAACTCGTGGTTAGTTTTAATTTATCACCGATATTCCCTACCACATTTAATTGGATTTTCTGATTGAAATCAAAAACAGAAATTTTTCGTTGACGAACTGGAATCTGAGGATTTTCAGTTTTAGAAGTATTAATTCCAAAACTTAATTCGGCAATACCAGATGGACGAATATCAATTCCTCCCGGGCCAAAAGCATCATTCATCTTTTCTGCTTTGATGGTAGGAATGACTCCTCCTTCAGAAGTATTTTCGGCTTCATTTTGTTGAACGATAGTATTCCAATTTTCACGCATGGATTGTTCGTAGGAATAATTTTGATATTCCTCGGGAGTCATGAAAGGTGGAGAAGTAATATTAGCATTACCAGCAGCTCCACCTGTTTGATAATAATTTCCAGTAATGGGGTCATACGCCCATTGCGTATTAGTATTGGGAGGATTTTCTAAATTAACATTACTTCCAGATCCTGGATTATTGGGATTATTAGGATCATAAATAGTAAAAGGAGTTTCTATAATGGGAGAATCGATAATTGTACTCCCTTTTGGAGCTTCCATTTTTTCCATTTTTGACCTTACCATTCCAAGATTTAAAGCATAGCCGCCAGCGAATAAGCCTAAAAAGGCCCATACGAAAAAAACGGTTCTACTTCCTGAATTAGTTGCCAATCTTATTTTTTTTGGGGGTATTAAAATTACATATTTTTCAAAGCCATCTTAATCAACTCTTCCACCTTCATATTATTGTGTGTGCTAAGAATTTTATCAATAGCCTTTTCGGCAGCATTTTTATCAAATCCTAGCGTGGTTAATGCTGAAAGCGCCTCATTTTTAGATAGTGAAGATGGGCTTCCGCTTGAATCTCCTAATTGAGATAAATCTAATTTTCCGGATAAATCAACGATAATTCTTTGGGCTGTTTTACCTCCGATGCCTTTTATCTTCTCAAAAGCCTTAACATTTCCGAGGGTAATTGCTTCTCGAACTTCATCTGGAGTCATCGAGGATAAAATCGTTCTTGCGGTATTTGCGCCCACACCTGAAACACCCAAGAGACTTCTGAAAACCTTACGTTCATCGGCTTCTTTAAATCCAAAAAGCAAATGCGCATCTTCACGAATCACTTGATGAATATAAATCATCACATTTTCTTCTGACCCAACTGCAGAATAGGTATTCAATGAAATATTGACAAAATATCCTACTCCGTTACAATCAATAACCAGATGAGCAGGATTTTTTTCTACTAATCTCCCTTTTAAAAATTCGATCATTTACTTTTTGTTTTTACCTGTGCATCTAAAACGGCTATCTTAATCATATTCACAATTTCTCTCACCGAGCATCCAATTTGAAGAACGTGAAATGATTTTTTCATCCCTAATAGAATGGGACCTACTACTTCGGCTTGAGTCATTTCTTGCAATAATTTATAGGCAATATTTCCAGCAGCTAGATTCGGAAAAATAAGTGTATTTGGTTTTTTTCCATTCAATGCAGAAAAGGAGAAAAATTCTTCCATCAATTCTTGATTCATGGCAAAATTGGCTTGTACTTCTCCATCCACAATTAAATTAGGATGATCGCGATGTAAAATAGAAACTGCTTTAGAAACTTTTTCAGAATCGGGGCCATCTGAAGAACCAAAATTAGAATAAGAAAGCATAGCAATTTTAGGTTGCATTTTAAAACTGCGCACAGCTTTTGCTACTTGCAAAGTGATTTCAACTAATTCTTCGGCAGTTGGATTTTGATTTACGGTGGTATCGGCAAAAAACAAAGGACCTTCTTTCGTGATGATGATATACATTCCGGCAACACGATTTACCTCCTCTGATGTTCCAAGAATTTGAAGTGCTGGACGAATAACTTCTTTATAACTTCTACTAATACCCGAAATTAATGCATCACCATCTCCACTTTCAACCATCATTGAACCAAAATAATTTCTTTCACGCATTATTTTTTGAGATTCATACAAGGTAAATCCTTTTCGTTGACGTTTAGAAAACATTAATTCTCCATAGGCCAAACGTCTTTCTTCTTCCTCTTTACTTCGAGGGTCTATAATAATTGCATCGTGCAAATCCAATGAATATTCTTCAATTCTTTTGCGAATTTTAGATCGATCACCCAATAGAATTGGAATACAGATTCCTTCTTCTTGAGCAATTTGTGCTGCTTTCAAAATTTTATAATTATCGCCTTCTGCAAAAACCACTCTCTTTGGTGATTTCGCCGCTCTATCGCCAATATTTCCTAAAAATTTATTATCGTGTCCTAATCGTTTTTGTAATTGGGCAATGTATGCATCCCAATCTTTAATGGGTTCTTTTGCTACTTTGGTTTCCATTGCCGCGCGAGCTACAGCAGGAGCCACATACCACAATAAACGGGGATCCATTGGTTTTGGTATAATCTGTTCGCGACCAAACGTAATATTTTTTTCTCCATACGCTTCGTTCACTTCTTCTGGAACGGGTTCTTTAGCTAAGTCTGCTATAGCTTTTACTGCTGCCAATTTCATCGCTTCATTTATGGTCGTTGCACGAACATCTAAAGCTCCTCTAAAAATATAAGGAAATCCTAAAACATTATTTACTTGGTTAGGATGATCTGATCTACCAGTAGCCACAATCACATCCGGACGAGCCGCCATTGCATCTTTATAGGAAATTTCAGAAACAGGATTAGCCAAGGCAAATACAATTGGATTTTTCGCCATTGATTTCACCATTTCTTTTGACACCACATTTCCTTTGGATAAACCGAGAAACATATCGGCACCTACCATGGCTTCCTCTAACGTTTTTATTTTTCTATCTGTTGCAAAATATTTTTTTGTTTCGTCTAGATCTTTTCTCAACTTAGTGATAACGCCTTTACTATCGCACATCACCAAATTTTCTTTTTTCACCCCAAGTGAAATATACAATTTAGCACAAGTGATAGCGGAAGCGCCTGCACCATTTACAACCACTTTAACTTTTTCAATTTTCTTTTTAGCGATTTCAATGGCATTTAACATAGCGGCACCAGATATAATAGCCGTTCCATGCTGGTCATCGTGCATGAGCGGAATATCCAATTCTTCTTTTAATCTTCTTTCAATCTCAAAACACTCGGGTGCTTTAATATCTTCCAAATTTATTCCACCAAAAGTGGGTGCAATATTTTTTACTGTATTAACAAATTCATCTACATTGGTTGCTGAAATTTCGATATCAAATACATCGATGTCTGCATAAATTTTAAAAAGCATGGCTTTTCCTTCCATTACGGGTTTGGAAGCTTCTGCCCCAATATTTCCAAGACCTAAAACAGCGGTTCCATTAGAAATAACTGCTACTAAATTTCCTTTAGCAGTATATTTGTAAACATCGTCTTTATTCTCTGCAATCTTCAAACAAGGTTCTGCTACGCCAGGTGAATAGGCCAATGATAAATCTCTTTGAGAGGCATAAGGCTTAGTAGGAATGACTTCAATCTTTCCTTTTCTTCCCATCGAATGATAATCGAGAGCGTCTTGCTTTTTTAGTTTAGCCATAATTTATAAATATAAAGGGCGGTAAAAGTAAGCATATTGATGGTTCAATACAATTTTTTTGAGTTTTGTCAATCAAACAAATAATTGTAATTTGACGCCAATAAATGAAAAATTTAGTTGTTTTTACGGGTGCCGGTGTGAGTGCCGAGAGTGGACTAAAAACCTTCAGAGATACAGATGGTTTATGGGAGGAATATAATGTAATGGATGTGGCCACTCCAGAGGCTTGGGAGGCGGATAAGGAACTTGTTTTAAATTTTTACAACAAACGTAGACGTCAGATTTTAGAGGCAAAGCCCAATGAAGCGCACACTTGGATTGCTGCATTAGAAAAAAAATACCTAGTAACCGTAATTACCCAAAATATTGATGACTTGCATGAGCGAGCAGGCTCGAGTCATGTTTTGCATCTGCATGGAAACATCACTTATGGTAGAAGTACTAATCCAGATGATGAAAAACTTTATCCTATCAAAGGTTCAGAATTAAGTCTAGGAGATACTTGTGCTAACGGATTTCAAATGCGTCCACATGTGGTTTGGTTTGGCGAAGATGTTCCTAATATGCCGATTGCGCAGGACATTATCAAAAAATCAGAAATTTTAATCGTCTGCGGAACTTCCTTAACCGTTTATCCAGCAGCGGGTTTAGTTTTTCATGCCCATTACAAATGCAAGAAATACTTGATAGACCCCAATGATATTCGTTTGGCCGATATCGAAAATATAAGTATTATAAAAGAAAAAGCCAGTATTGGAATGAAAATACTGGCTGAAAAATTATTGTCGTCTCATTCTGTTAATGACTTATAATCACCCTTTTTGTTAGAATGGTTTTTCTATCTGAAATAATTGAACAGAAATAAGCTCCATTAGATAAATCTGAAATATCCATTCGAGAACTGGAAGAAGTTAATGTTTGCGACATTACTTTATTTCCAATTAAATCATAAATTTCGATTGCAATAGTTGTATTGAAATCTACATTTTGAAGATATAAATTGATAAAATCTTTGGCTGGATTAGGAAATAAATTTAATTCAACTTGCTTATTCGTTTCTTGAATAGATAAAGGTGTGATATTATAAGTAATATCAAAATAAGCAGTATCGCTTGGATTATTTGTATCAAACCAAACATATCGATAAGTTGCAGTTCCAGTTAAACCTTTTGGTTTATAATAACTACTAAAAATAGATAAGGTATCACCTTGACTTGAATTATAGCAGGCGCCAGTGGTATGGTTTAATTGAGGATAACTATTTGAAACCACTGAACCTAAACAAACATACCAACAAAAATAATCTTCTACAGTAGGTTGAACACTTAAGCTATACCTCTTTAAGTTGATTTTAGTAGTAGTTCCAGTGTTATTTACCACATCTAATCCATACCAACTGATAAGAGTTTCGGTATTATCCCCCCATAACTGAATGGAAGAACCACTTGTAATCGGTTGATTGGTATAACGGTCAACAAGCGAAATGGTAGCGTTACTTTTTGTAATAAAAAGCCCTACAAGTATAGCTAATAGTATTAATTTTCTCATAAAAATGAATGTTTTAATTAATTTCAAAAGCTAAATTTACAAAAATGATTTGAAAAAATTCAATTATCTTTTTGATTTAAAAAAATCAAAAATGATAGCTTTCCAATTATTAACCCATTTCGAAGATTTTTTAGAAATCCTAGAATCTCTCTTTAAATGATTAATTTAATCTAAAGTATTAATTAACTTCGTACCTTAGAATTTTAAAACCAACAATCAAACTTTAATTAATTATGAAGAAAAAATTACTAACCTTAAGTGCCTTGATATTTACTGGCGTAGCGTTTTCACAAACGACTATTGTTTTGGAAAATTTTGAAGGAACAGGGCTTCCATCAGGATGGTCAAAAACGCAAAATACTCCTTCAGTAGGATGGGAATTTGGAAATAATTTAGGTAGTCAATATTGGGCTATCCCAACTCATACTAAATATGCTGCTTCTAATGATGATGCTCATGATACACAAACAGCAACCGCCAATCTAGCTAATTTAGATCGTTTAATTTCACCCGTATTAGACTTAACAGCGCATAGTGTTGTTTTGTTAAGTTTTGATGCTTTTTTTACAGGACAATATAGTTCAACCGCTAATGTTGAAGTAAGTACAAATGGCGGAACTACTTGGACGAGTGTTAAAACAATGACTGCAGGGGCTGCTTGGCAAGATGGAATTTTAGTTAATTTATCTGCTTATGCAGGACAAAATAATGTTTTAGTAGCTTTCAGACATAATGATAACGCAGCTTGGGCAAGTGGTTTTGCCATTGATAATGCTCATATTTATGTGCCAGCACCAGTAGATGCTCAAATGACTGCATTAAATTTTGCTGAATTTCAATTAGCTCCTGGAAATGCAACCATTACTGGAACTATTACCAATTTGGGAGCTTCAACATTAACTTCAATTGATATTGATTGGAATGATGGTACATCGCACAATCAAACTTTTTCTGTTAATATTGCTCCACTTGGAACATATAATTTCTCTCATGGAACAACGTTGTCTTTAGTTGCTGGAACTAATCCTAATATTACAGTAACGGTGAATGCAACCAGTGATGCTGTTGCTGGAAATAACTCTTTATCTAAAACTTTATATGCATGTTCATTTTTACCAACTACTAAAGTACTTGGTGAAGAAGGAACAGGAACATGGTGTCAATGGTGTCCTCGTGGAGCTGTTTTTATGGATCAAATGGCAGCAGACTTCCCTAACACTTGGGTGGGTGTAGCCGTTCATAACGCAGACCCAATGACAGTAACAGCTTATGATAATGCTATTGGTAATTTAATTTCTGGTTACCCTTCTGGATTAGTAGATCGTGCTGATGGAGAATTTGATCCTAGTGATTTTCCTGCTCAATATGCAGTTCGTCTTGCAAAAACTCGTCCCGCTGAAATTGCAGTTTCTAATACATGGAATCCAACTACACGTGTTATGAGTGTTAAAGTGGATGCCACTTTTGCTGCTTCCATGAGTGGTGTTAATATGCGATTAGCTGCTATAGTTGTTGAAGATGATGTTACTGGAACTACATCTGGTTACAATCAAGTAAATAATTATGCTGGTGGAAATTTTGGTCCAATGGGTGGATATGAAAACTTACCAAACCCTGTACCTGCTGCTCAAATGGTTTACGACCATGTTGCTCGTGCAATGTTGCCTTCTTTTGCTGGTCAAACAGGTTCAATACCTTCATCGGTTACTTTTGGTTCTACGCATACTTATACATTTAACTATACTGTTCCGGCAACTCAAGATGAAACACAAATGAAAGTAATTGGTATTTTAATTAATTCAACAACGGGTGAAATTGTAAATACAAATGAATCAAATGCTGTTTTAGGATTAACCGAAGTAAATGATGTTTTTGAATTTAGTTTGTATCCTAATCCTGCAAATGATATTTCAAATATCAAATTAAACATAAGAGAAGAAGGTGATGTTACTATTGATATCTACAACATTGCTGGAACTTTAGTGAATTCAACTAATTATGGTTCAATGAATGGAACGCAAAACTTCCAATTAAATACATTAAATTATGAGCAGGGAGTTTATTTCGTAAATGCAACTGTGAATGGTTCTGTGATTTCTAAAAAAATGATCATTACACATTAATAATTTTAAAGTTTGTTAAGAATTAGCCCCGATAAGTCGGGGCTTTTTTTATTTTTACAAAATGAAATATTTACTATTTATTCTTTCATTACTATTACCATTTATTTCAAATTCGCAAGATTTTGAAATGGATGATACAGTGAAACTGATTAATAAACCAACCAATTCCTCCACGCCTCCACATGATTATTTTCAATTCACTAATCATTCGGGAGATTCACTTCCTATTCGATGGAAAGTAAATCAAGCTTTGACTTATTATACTCCGCAATGGTCTATTTCTTTACAGGATAATGAAGCTTATCATAATCCGATAATTGATAGTAATGATATCATGTTACCTGATACAGCCGGTAGTTTGGATAAAATAATAATTAGTGTTTTTCATAACGGAATTGCAGGTTATGGTGAACTTGTAATTGATCTCATCAATCTCGATTCTATTCAAGAAGTTCATCAAATAAAATTTGAAATAAACATCTATCCAGCCCCAACTATTTCTGTTTCGGAAATAGTAGAAGATAATTTTGTTCGTATTTTTCCTAATCCTGCTACCAATAAAATATCTTTTGAATTATCTACTGAATTCAATAAAGCTGAAATTTTCAACTTAATGGGATTAAAAATGGGAGAAATAAGAAAAAAATCTTCCATTGATTCGAATGAATTTACTATCCAGCATTTGACGAACGGCTCTTATTTTATTCGGTTCTCCTTCGATGAAATGGAATTAGGAACCGTTCCCTTTATGAAGCAATAATTTAGCTTTACAATTTTTCTTGTTTAATAATTCATATTCCTATTGAATAAAAAATTACTTTTATAAACTATAAATTTGGAATGATAATTGTTTCATCTTAAGTAAAAATAAATTATGAAAAAAGCCATCCTCTCATTAGCTATGATCTTTTCATTAGCAACTGTTTTTGCAACTGGGGAAACCAATGAACCCGTAGTTACTCCAGACAACGATAAAAAAGTACCGTCTGTTTCTGTAAAAACCACCGATGGCTCTAAATTCGATACAGGTAATTTTTCGAACGATGGAAAACCTTATGTTATAAATTTCTGGGCTACATGGTGCGCTCCCTGCAAAAAAGAATTAGACAATATCTCTGAAAAATATGCCGATTGGCAATCTGAAACGGGTGTGAAAATCATTGCTATTTCTATTGATGATACTCGAACTTCTTCCAAAGTAGGAACCACAGTTGAATCAAAAGGTTGGGACTTTGAAATTTATTTAGACGAAAATAAAGACTTCGCAAGAGCAATGAACGTAGGAAATCCTCCCTTTACTTTTTTAGTAGATGGAAATGGAAATATTGTTTACGAACATATTGGTTATGCTGAAGGTGATGAAGATGAACTTTATGAAAAAATAAAAGAACTATCTAAAAAATAATTTCTATTGAATACTAATTACAAATTTTGGATGGCCTCATTGGGGCTTTCCTTGTTTTTAAGTTTGAACACTTTTGCCCAAGAAGAAAAGAAATCCGACCCGGGACAAATACATGGTTCATTTCAATTTGATGGGCAATATTATTATGCCGATTCATTGATTGGAGCAACACAAGCTCGTGAAAAAGCATTGATGAATACGTATGCTAATATTTTTTATACCAGAGGAAATTTTAATGCGGGTGTGAGATATGAAGCCTACCTTAATCCCTTACAAGGATTTTTACCTGGCTATGAAGGTCAAGGAATTGCCAACCGATTTATTCAATACAAAAATGATTTAATTGATGTTACAGTTGGAAATTTCTATGAGCAATTTGGCAATGGATTAACCTTAAGAACTTATTGGGAACCTATGCTGGGTGTAGATAATTCGATTGATGGAATACGTGTGGCGGTTACTCCTAGAAAAGGAATTTATTTAAAAGGAATTGCGGGTAAACAAAGAATTTTTTGGGGTCTTGGCCCAGGAATTCTTAGAGGAGTAGATGGAGAAATAAACCTAAATGAATTATTAGATTCATTAATTGGTAATAAAAAAACAAAAGTAATTATTGGTGCCAGTTTCGTAAGCAAATACCAAGATCCAACTAACGTAAATTTTATTTTACCTGCTAATGTAGGTTGTTATGGAGGAAGATTAAATATCATTCGAGGGGCTATTAATTTCAATAGTGAATATTCCTATAAAATCAATGATCCATCAAGAGATAATAATTTTAATTATCGCGATGGAAAAGCATTCTTATCCTCCTTAAACTATGCCAAAAAAGGTCTCGGAATTTCATTAGCGTATAAGTATGTTGACAATATGAGTTTCAGAAGTGATCGCAACGAAATACTCACCAACCTTCCCATCAATTTTTTACCCGCTTTAACAAAACCTCATACTTATAATTTAGCTGCTACGCTTTATCCATTTGCAACTCAACCCACCAATGAAGTGGCTTTTCAAGGTGAAATCTCCTATAAATTTAAACCTAAAACTGCGCTAGGTGGAAAATATGGAACGATGATTAGTGCGAATGTTTCTTTAGCTTACGGATTAGATACTTCTCAATTTACAGGAACAGATAGTACACGACAATTCTATTCTACCAATCCCGGAATGTTAGGATTTGGTTCTGATGCTTTTTTCCATGATTTCAATTTTGAAATAAGAAAAAAATTAAACGATAAATTTAAAATTGTAGCAATGTATTTAAATATGTTTTATGATTTTGCTGTGGTTCGCGGAGAACCAGGTCATGAAAGTTTAAATGCGCAAATTGGCGTGCTTGATATTAATTACAGAATTAATAAAAAACATAATTTAAGAGGAGAATTTCAAGTTTTATTTATTGATAAAAACGAAGAAGGAAAATTAAAAGATCAAGGAAATTGGGCAACTGTTTTGTTAGAATATACCGTTTCGCCACATTGGTTCTTGGCGATAATGGATCAATATAATTATGATAATCCTGACGATTCTAAAGAGCTTCACTACCCTTATTTTACGGGTGGTTATACAAAAGGCACCAATCGAATTGCCATAGGTTATGGAAAGCAACGTGCAGGTTTATTTTGCGTAGGAGGTGTTTGCCGACCTGTTCCTGCTTCAAATGGATTTACATTAAGTATCACTAGCACATTTTAATGTATGAAAAATAAAGTAATTCAATTTTGTTTAGGATTAGTTCTTCTTTCAACCCTTATCACTTCATGTGATCGAGTTGAATTTCCTTATCCCGAACAAATTTCACAACCAGCAACATGTGATGCACCCGTGTTTGATAGTAATATGAATGCAAGTAGAAATGTTTTGTTAGAAGATTTCACTGGGCATCGCTGTCCAAATTGTCCGTTTGCTGCTTATTCGGCTGCACAACTACAAGCTACATTAGAATCACAAGGAAAGCATTTGATTATTGTAGGTGAACATGTAACTAATTTAGCAGAACCACAATCCAACCCCGATGGTTCCTTTGCTTCAGACTATAGAACAACCGCTGGTGATAATTTTGGAAATCTTACCAATAGCTATTCTGAATTTTTTGGTGGTGCAACTGGGTTTAGTTATGTGCCCATTGGTTTAGTTGATAGAGCTGTTTATATTGCTTCTGCCGCAGTAGATGTGGGTGATTGGAGTGATGCGATTAATGCTCGATTCAATGTTCCTATTGGAGCGAATTTACAAATGGAAGTAATTTATGACGCTGCCTTTGATAAAGCTTGTATTTATCTAGAAACT
>JBIPLT010000039.1:0-15434 GCA_044368255.1 Flavobacteriales bacterium | reverse complement strand
TGACGAATTTGTTCTTTAGAACCACGCGCTCCAGAGTCAAACATCATGTAGATACTATTGAATCCCTGACGGTGATTCTTTAATTTATCCATCAAGATGTGAGTCAAACGAGAATTCGTATGCGTCCAAATATCAATAATCTGATTATATCGCTCATTGTTGGTAATAAGACCCATGTTATAGTTCATGAGAACTTCATCCACTTGTTTCTTTGCTTCAAGAACCATTTTCTCTTTCTCTGCAGGAATAATTACATCATCCAAGTTGAATGATAATCCTCCTTTGAAAGCCATATAGTATCCTAAATCTTTTATATCATCAAGAAATTTCGCTGTCTTAGCATTTCCTGCTGATTTCAAAACGTGACCAATGATATCACGAAGAGATTTCTTCGTCAATAATTCATTGATATATCCCGCTTCAGCTGGAACAACTTCATTGAACATTACGCGACCAGTTGTAGTCTCGATAATTCTTTCAATAGCATTTCCTTTTTCATCTAAATCTGCTGTTCTAACTTTGATGTGAGAATGCAAATCAAGACGCTTTTCATTATAGGCAATGATAACTTCTTCTGGAGAATAAAAAGTTTTTCCTTCACCCTTAACAATCTCCTCTGGAGTTGATTTTTTACCCTTAGTAATGTAATACAAACCAAGCACCATATCCTGAGAAGGAACAGTAATTGGAGCACCATTTGCTGGGTTCAAAATATTGTGAGAGGCAAGCATCAATAATTGGGCTTCCAAAATTGCAGCGTTTCCTAGTGGAACGTGAACTGCCATTTGGTCACCATCAAAATCCGCGTTGAATGCTGTACAAACTAACGGGTGAAGCTGAATTGCTTTTCCCTCGATAAGTTTAGGTTGGAAAGCTTGAATACCCAACCTATGAAGTGTTGGAGCACGATTGAGAAGAACAGGATGTCCTTTCAATACATTTTCCAAAATATCCCAAACAACAGGCTCTTTTCTATCAACGATTTTTTTCGCAGATTTAACTGTCTTAACAATACCTCTTTCAATCATTTTACGAATGATAAACGGTTTGAAAAGCTCAGCAGCCATATCTTTTGGAAGACCACACTCGTGTAATTTCAATTCTGGTCCAACAACAATTACCGAACGTGCTGAATAATCCACACGTTTTCCAAGTAAGTTTTGACGGAAACGTCCTTGCTTTCCTTTCAATGAATCAGAAAGGGATTTCAATGGACGATTAGATTCTGTTTTAACTGCAGAAGATTTTCTTGAATTGTCAAATAATGAATCGACAGCTTCTTGAAGCATACGTTTTTCATTACGAAGAATTACTTCTGGAGCTTTAATTTCTAATAGACGTTTCAAACGATTGTTACGTATGATTACACGTCTGTAAAGGTCATTTAAATCGGATGTAGCAAAACGACCACCATCAAGCGGAACTAATGGACGTAATTCTGGCGGAATCACCGGAACCACTTTAATAATCATCCACTCTGGCTTATTTACAATTCTTGAGTTTGCATCACGGAAAGCTTCAACTACTTGAAGACGCTTTAACGCTTCACTTTTTCTCTGTTGAGATGTTTCAGTATTTGCTTTGTGACGTAAATCATAAGAAAGTTCATCCAATTTCACTCTACGCAATAAATCATGAAGTGCATCAGCACCCATCTTTGCGATGAATTTATTTGGATCGTTTTCCTCTAAATATTGGTTTTCTTTCGGAAGTTTTTCTAGAATATCTAAATATTCTTCTTCTGTGATATAATCTAGAACCGCTAATGGATTTCCTTCAGCATTAGTTGCAATACCTGGCTGAATTACCACGTAACGCTCGTAATAAATGATTTGATCTAATTTCTTAGACGGTAATCCAAGAAGATAACCGATTTTATTTGGAAGTGAACGGAAATACCAGATATGAGCCACAGGAACGGTTAGTGAAATATGTCCCATACGCTCTCTACGAACTTTTTTCTCTGTTACCTCAACACCGCAACGGTCACAAACAATTCCTTTGTATCGGATTCTTTTGTATTTTCCACAGTGACATTCATAATCCTTTACCGGTCCGAAAATTCTTTCACAGAATAATCCGTCTCTCTCGGGTTTGTAGGTACGATAATTTATCGTTTCTGGTTTCAACACTTCACCACTCGAACGCTCAAGAATAGCTTCGGGTGATGCAAGGCTGATCACGATTTTATTAAAATCGTTACGAGTTTGTTTGTTGTCTTTTCTGAAAGCCATGTTTTACAGATATGGTTAATCGAAATTACTCTAATGAAATATTTAAACCTAGTCCTCTTAATTCATGCAACAGTACATTGAATGATTCTGGAATTCCAGGGGTTGGCAAGTTCTCACCTTTAACGATTGCTTCATAAGTCTTCGCACGACCCACAACATCATCTGATTTAACTGTAAGAATTTCCTGAAGGATATGAGAAGCACCGAATGCTTCGATTGCCCAAACCTCCATCTCACCAAAACGCTGACCACCAAACTGTGCTTTACCACCAAGAGGTTGTTGCGTAATAAGTGAATATGGTCCGATTGAACGCGCATGCATTTTATCATCAACCATGTGAGAAAGTTTAATCATATAAATGATTCCCACGGTAGCTGGTTGGTCGAATCTATCTCCTGTTCCTCCGTCATACAAGTATGTCCTTCCGAATCTAGGAACACCAGCTTGATCGGTGTATTGATTAATCTGGTTCAATGAAGCTCCATCAAAAATAGGTGTTGCAAATTTCAACCCTAATTTTTGTCCTGCCCAAGCAAGTACAGTTTCATAAATCTGACCAAGGTTCATACGAGAAGGTACTCCTAATGGATTAAGAACGATATCAACTGTTGACCCATCCTCTAGGAAAGGCATGTCTTCATCACGAACAATTCTTGCCACTACACCTTTGTTACCATGACGACCAGCCATCTTATCTCCTACTCTCAACTTACGTTTTTGAGCAAGATAAATTTTAGCCAATTTCACAATACCCGTTGGTAATTCATCACCAACCGTAATTTGGAATTTCTTACGCTTGTAGATTCCTAATAAATCATTATACTTAATGCTGTAGTTATGAAGTAAGCGAGCGATTAAGACATTGAGTGCTGGAACTGATGTCCAATTAGAAGGACTAATAACAGTATAATCAATCGACATTAATACTTTTTGAGCAAACTTCACTCCTTTTTTGATTACTTCTTCTTTAAAATTATTGAATACTCCAGCAGATTTTTCTTCACCGATTATTTTCAATAATTTGTCTGATAAAATCTCTTTCAAATCAGCAACTTCTTTTTCGAACTCTTTGTCCAATTGATCTATTACTGGTTTTTCTTGAGTTTTTGTCTTTTTATCTTTTACTGCCCTAGAGAAAAGTTTTTTATTGATTACAACTCCACGAATAGAAGGACCTACTTTTAATGAAGCATCTTTCACATCGCCCGCTTTATCACCAAAAATAGCACGTAAAAGTTTTTCTTCTGGTGATGGATCCGTTTCTCCTTTTGGAGTTATTTTTCCAATAAGAATATCTCCTTCTTTCACATCTGCACCAATACGAATCATTCCGTTTTCATCAAGATCCCGAGTCGCTTCTTCACTTACGTTTGGAATATCCGCAGTAAGTTCTTCCATTCCTCGTTTAGTCTCTCTTACTTCCAATGAATATTCATCAATATGGATAGAGGTAAAAATGTCATCTCTAACGATTCTTTCTGAGATAACAATTGCATCCTCAAAGTTGTAACCTTTCCATGGCATGAATGCCACTTTCAAGTTTCTTCCCAAAGCTAATTCTCCATCTTCAGTTGCATAACCATCACAAAGAACTTGTCCTTTGAAAACCTTTTCGCCCTTTTTTACAATTGGCTTAAGATTGATAGTTGTACTTTGATTCGTTTTTTGGAATTTAGTTAAAATATAGGTCTTAGAGTCACCTTCAAAACTAACGAAACGCTCTTCTTCGCTTCTATCGTACTTGATGGTAATCATATTTGCATCAACATACTCAACATGACCATCACCTTCAGCATTGAATAACACGCGAGAATCTCTTGCAATCAACTCTTCGATACCTGTTCCAACGATTGGTGCTTGTGGACGTAATAACGGCACAGCTTGACGTTGCATGTTAGAGCCCATCAATGCACGGTTAGCATCATCATGCTCTAAGAACGGAATACAAGATGCTGCGATTGATGCAATTTGATTTGCACCTACGTCAATTAATGTTACGTCTTTTGGTTCCACTACAGGGAAATCTCCAATTTGACGAACAATAATTTTATCTTCAGTTAATTTTCCTTTTTCATCAATGGCAATATTTGCCTGAGCAATCATTTCAGAATCTTCTTCTTCAGCACTTAAATAAGTTGGCTTTTCGTCAATTTTAACTACTCCGTTTTCAACTTTGTTATAGGGCGTTTCGATAAATCCTAAACGATTAACTTTTGCAAAAACACACAATGAAGATATCAAACCAATGTTTGGACCTTCTGGTGTTTCAATCGTACAAAGACGGCCATAGTGAGTGTAATGTACGTCACGAACCTCGAAACCTGCTCTCTCTCTAGAAAGACCTCCTGGCCCTAGGGCAGATAATCTTCTTTTGTGAGTAATTTCTGCAAGAGGATTCGTTTGATCCATGAATTGACTCAACTGATTTGTACCAAAAAACGAATTAATTACTGAGGAAAGAGTTTTCGCATTAATTAAGTCAATTGGCGTAAAAACCTCGTTATCTCGAACATTCATACGCTCACGAATAGTTCTTGCCATACGAGCAAGACCTACACCGAATTGAGAATACAACTGTTCACCAACCGTACGAACACGTCTGTTTGATAAATGGTCTATATCATCCACATCAGCTTTCGCGTTAATCAACTCAATTAGATATTTCACAATCATGATAATATCTTCTTTCGTCAATACACGAGTGCTTTGATCGATATTTAATCCTAATTTTTTATTTATTCTGTAACGGCCTACTTCTCCTAAATCATAACGTTGTTCAGAGAAAAACAATTTTTCAATTACCGAACGAGCGGTTTCCTCATCTGGTGGTTCTGCATTACGTAATAATCGATAGATATACTCTACAGCTTCTTTTTCTGAGTTAGAAGTATCTTTTTGTAAAGTATTATAGATGATTGAAAAATCGGCTGAATTTGTTTCTTGCTTGTGAAGAATTACCGCTTTCACCCCTGAATCAACAATTAAATCGATATGTTGATCTTCAAGAATAGTTTCACGTTCAATTAAAACTTCATTTCTCTCTATGGAAACAACCTCACCAGTATCTTCATCAACGAAATCCTCAACCCAGGTTCGTAGTACGCGTGCAGCTAATTTTCTGCCCACTGAATCCTTCAAAGCTTTCTTAGAAACTTTTAATTCATCTGCTAAGTTAAAAATCTCTAGAATTTCACGATCAGATTGGAATCCAATTGCTCTAAAAAGAGTAGTAACAGGAAGCTTTTTCTTTCTGTCAATATATGCGTACATCACATTATTGATGTCGGTTGCGAACTCTATCCAAGATCCCTTGAAAGGAATAATTCGCGCAGAATAAAGTTTTGTTCCATTAGCGTGACGGCTTTGACCGAAGAACACACCTGGAGAGCGGTGTAACTGAGAAACGATTACACGCTCTGCTCCATTGATCACGAAAGATCCTTTTGGAGTCATATACGGAATTGTACCTAAATAAACATCTTGCACGATAGTTTCGAAATCTTCGTGCTCAGGGTCGGTACAATACAATTTCAATTTCGCTTTTAAAGGAACGCTATAAGTTAAACCTCTTTCGATACACTCGGTAATCGTATAACGAGGTGGATCAATAAAATAATCCAAAAACTCCAATACGAATTGATTACGTGTATCGGTAATTGGGAAATTTTCACTGAACACTTTAAACAAGCCTTCTTGAGCACGATTATCTGGAGTAGTTTCCAATTGGAAATATTCCTGAAAGGATTTTAACTGGATTTCGAGGAAATCCGGATAAGGAATGGAGCTTTTGCTCTGTGCGAAATTAATTCGCTTATTGTTGATATTTGCCAAGGTTGACGGAATTAAAAATTAAAAACCAAAACCAATTTATTGTTGCTATCTATAAACGACAAAAGGTTTAGGTCTTACCTAAAAAAGTAAGTCCCTAAACCGTAGTTATTTATGAATAATATTAGATAACCTCAACTTCTGCTCCTGCCTCAACTAGTTTATCTTTTAAAGTTGCAGCTTCTTCTTTAGAAACTCCTTCTTTAATTTTACCAGGGGCACCATCAACGAGGTCTTTTGCTTCTTTCAATCCGAGTCCGGTTAATTCTTTAACCAATTTAACAACTGCAAGTTTGTTTCCACCACCGCTTTTTAAGATAACATCAAATGCTGTTTTCTCTTCAACTGCAGCTCCACCACCACCTGCAACCACAACTGCTGCTGCTGCTGGTTCGATACCATACTCATCTTTCAAAATTGTTGATAATTCTTGCACTTCTTTAACAGTTAAATTTACTAACTGTTCAGCAATTGCTTTTACGTCTGCCATTTTGTTTATTTTTTAAAAAATTACTACTTTATTACTTTTTTATCTTCAACTGTTTTGGTTAAGCTGCGTCTTTCTTTTCTGCATTGTTTTGAAGTGCAGAAAGAACACGTTTAGCAGGTGATTGAAGCAATGCCACCACATCAGCGATAAGTTCATTTTTGCTCTTGATATTAGCAAGAGTTTCCAGTTGGCTATCTCCGATATAAATGGTTTCTTCAACGAAAGCCGCTTTTAATGTCGGTTTTTCGTTTTTCTTTGCTCTGAACTCCTTTATCAACTTAGCCGGCGCACTACTTACCTCTGTAAACATAAGTGCAGTTGCTCCTTTTAATGCAGGAATTAATTCTGTTAAACGACTGTCTGCAGCTCTTTCCAATGCTTTTTCAAGCAAAGTGTTTTTAACAACAGTAATAGAGATGTTCTGTTGGAAGCAAGAACGTCTAAACTGGTTAACTTTTTCTACAGTTAAAGAAGAACAATCTGCTAAATAGATTTTGTTGTTTGCGTTCAACTTTTCTACTAATTCAGCAATTACTTTTGTTTTTTCTTCTTTTTTCATCTTGTTAATTTTCGAGGTTAATAATTTAATTAAGCAACCAGTCCTTTGGTATCGACCTCGATTCCTGGGCTCATCGTGCTAGAGATAAATACACTTCTGATGTATTGACCTTTTGCTGATGATGGCTTAAGTTTTATGAGAGTTTGTAACAGCTCGTTGATATTGTCGGCTAATTTATCTGCTTCAAAAGAAGCTTTGCCAACAGAAGTGTGAACAATACCAGTTTTATCAACTTTGAAGTCGATTTTACCAGCTTTAACATCTGTAACCGCTTTACCTATATCCATAGTTACAGTTCCTGTTTTTGGGTTTGGCATTAAACCACGAGGACCTAAAATCCTACCTAAAGCACCTACTTTTCCCATAACAGAAGGCATAGTGATAATAACATCAATGCCAGTCCATCCACCTTTAATTTTTTCGATGTATTCATCTAATCCAACAAAATCTGCTCCTGCATCAATTGCTTCTTTTTCTTTATCAGCAGTACAAAGAACCAAAACCTTTACAGTTTTTCCTGTACCGTGAGGTAAAGAAACGGTTCCTCTTACCATTTGATTAGCTTTACGAGGATCTACTCCAAGACGAACTGCAATATCCACAGATGAATCAAATTTGGTAGTAGTAACGTCTTTCACCAATTTAGTAGCATCTGCTAATTGATAAGACTTACCGGCTTCTACTTTACCGATGATGCTTTTACGCTTACGTGTTAACTTTGACATAATTTATAAATTAAAACGGTTTGTCACCGGTTACATTAATACCCATACTACGTGCTGTTCCAGCCACCATACTCATTGCTGATTCGATGGTAAAACAATTTAAATCTGGCATTTTTTCTTCAGCGATTTTACGCACTTGTTCCCAATTTACGTTACCTAATTTTTTACGATTAGATTCTGCTGATCCTGATTTAAGTTTTGTTACTTCCTTCAATTGTTCTGCAACAGGAGGAGTTTTGATGATAAAGTCAAATGATTTATCATTATAAACTGTGATAATAACAGGAAGTACTTTTCCAGCTTTCTCTTGGGTTCTTGCATTAAATTGTTTGCAGAACTCCATAATATTTACACCTTTGGATCCAAGTGCAGGACCGATAGGAGGAGCAGGATTAGCTGCACCACCTTTTACCTGTAACTTAATGAATCCTGTAATTTCTCTTGCCATTTTGCTTTTTAATTAACTTTTAGACTTCCTTTTCTACTTGCATGTAATTAAGTTCCAATGGGGTTTTACGTCCAAAGATTTTAACCATAACTTTCAGTTTTTTCTTTTCTTCATTAATCTCCTCGATTACGCCAGTGAAATTATTGAATGGACCATCAATCACTTTAACCGATTCACCTACGATAAAAGGTATGTTGATCTCAGCTTCACTTTCAGTCAATTCATCGAACTTACCTAATATTCGATTTACTTCTGACTGACGGAGAGGAACTGGATCACCACCTTTTTCCGCACCCAGGAAGCCTATCACGTTAGTGATATTTTTGATTGCGTGAATGATTTCACCAGTTAGTGAAGCCTCAATTAATATATAACCAGGGAAAAAACTTCTTTCTTTACTTATCTTTTTACCATTTCTAATTTGGTAAATTTTCTCTGTAGGAATTAATACTTGTGGTACATAATCAGCATAGCCCATTCTAGTCATCTCCATTTGGATATACTCACGAACTTTTTTTTCCTTACCACTAACAGCTCGGACAACATACCATTTTTTATCGATATCAACCATACCTACCTCCGGTTTACAATTATTGCATCATGTTATAAAAGAAACCCAAAATACCCTTCCACGCACTATCAGCGGGACGGATTCCAAAAATGAAATCCATTACGAAAACAATCATGGCAATCATTACAGATGCAACGAGCACGATGATAGCACTACTTTGCAATTCTTTCCAAGTAGGCCAACTCACTTTGTGAACTAGTTCTTGAATTGTTTCTTCTATGTATGTAATAAATCTAGCCACTTTTTATTCTTATTAATTATGTCTCCTGGCACGGGTGCCTGGATTCGAACCAAGATCAACGGTTTTGGAGACCGCTATTCTACCGTTGAACTACACCCGTATAAAAAGCCGGTATTTCTACCGGCTATTTTTTACGATTGGAATTACTTAATGATCTCAGTAACCTGACCAGCACCAACGGTACGTCCACCTTCACGAATCGCGAAACGTAGACCTTTATCCATTGCTACAGGCATGATTAAGTTAACTGTGATAGTTACGTTATCACCCGGCATTACCATTTCACGTCCTTCTGGCAACACGATTTCTCCTGTTACGTCAGTTGTACGTAAATAGAATTGAGGGCGATATTTATTATGGAATGGAGTGTGACGTCCACCTTCTTCTTTTTTCAATACATAAACCTCAGCCTTGAAAATTGTATGCGGAGTGATTGATCCTGGCTTAGCCACAACCATACCTCTACGAATGGCATCTTTATCAATACCGCGAAGTAATAAACCTACGTTATCACCAGCTTGACCACGATCCAATAATTTACGGAACATTTCAACACCTGTAATAACTGATTTGCTACTTAATTCCTGCATACCTAAAATTTCAACCTCATCACCTACATTGATGATACCAGTTTCAATACGACCAGTTGCAACAGTACCACGACCTGTGATTGTGAATACATCTTCTACTGGCATCAAGAAAGGCTTCTCAATATCACGTGGAGGAATTTCTATATAAGCATCAACAGCATCCATTAATTTCTCAACCGTCTCAACCCATTTCGGCTCACCGTTAAGTGCACCAAGAGCAGAACCAGCAATAACAGGAGTGTTGTCACCATCATATCCGTAAAAAGAAAGTAATTCTCTAACTTCCATTTCAACTAATTCTAATAATTCTGGATCGTCAACTGCATCCACTTTATTCATGAAAACAACTAAACGAGGTACTCCAACCTGACGACCTAAAAGGATATGCTCACGAGTTTGTGGCATTGGTCCATCAGTTGCAGCAACCACTAAAATTGCACCGTCCATTTGAGCTGCACCAGTTACCATGTTCTTCACATAATCCGCGTGACCTGGACAGTCAACGTGAGCGTAGTGACGAGTCAAAGTGCTATATTCAACGTGAGAAGTATTAATTGTAATACCTCTTTCTTTTTCTTCAGGAGCGTTATCGATAGAAGAGAAATCTCTCAATACAGCAAGTCCTTTACCAGCTAGAACTGTTGTGATAGCAGCAGTAAGTGTAGTTTTGCCGTGGTCAACGTGTCCGATTGTTCCGATGTTTACGTGAGGTTTAGATCGGTCAAAATTTTCTTTAGCCATAGTTGCGTGTTATTTAAATTATTTTGTTTTTTTAATTTACAATTTTACTTTTTTCAATCATTCATTTTCATTCTACAACTTCACTTATCAATTCCATTTTTTAAGAGCCGATGACGGGACTTGAACCCGTGACCTCTTCCTTACCAAGGAAGTGCTCTACCACTGAGCTACATCAGCTTTAGACTTTTTTGTCTTCGGCCTTTGACGCTTAGTGTTTCAGGACCTAAAACTTTTGAGCGGGAGACGAGACTCGAACCCGCGACCCTCAGCTTGGAAGGCTGATGCTCTACCAACTGAGCTACTCCCGCTTAAAATATTTTCAAAGCCATTTGTGGGGACAGATGGATTCGAACCACCGAAGTCGTAGACAGCAGATTTACAGTCTGCCCCATTTGGCCACTCTGGTATATCCCCTCCAGTTTTTAAAAGAACATTAGTTGAAAAATCAAACTTTAAATTTCTACTAGTTGTAAAAATTTAAGATTTCTTTCTCAACATTTCAAACTCAGAGCCGAAGAACGGACTCGAACCGCCGACCAGCTGATTACAAATCAGCTGCTCTACCAACTGAGCTACTTCGGCAAATTTTACTATTTCCATTCGAGAATCATGGTGAATTCAGTCAAAAAGAAAACATACCTTTTCCGAAAAAGGTCTGCAAATGTATGAAACATTACCTGAAGTACAAAAAATTGACCATAAATTTTGAGGTCAAACGAGATTATATTATAAAATCTTGATTTCTATTTACTTAATTGTTTGCCTTTATATTTTTTTACTTGGGTTCGAAGAGCTTCAACAGAAAGATCGATTGCTTCCTCAAAAGATTTGCATTGTCGTTTTGCAAAAAGCTCTTTTCCAGGAACCTTAAGTTTTATTTCGGCAATTTTATTGTCTCCAGTTTCATTTTTATCCAAACGTAAGAAAACCTCACTGTTCGTTATATGTTCATGAAGCGTACTTAATTTTGCTACTTTTTCATTTACAAAATCTACTAATTTTTTGTCTGCATCGAAGTGGATGGACTGTACTTTGATTTCCATAATTACCTCCTTGTTTTTTTATCCGGCAAGCGGATGTGTTGTTTTATAAATATTCTTTAATTTCTCGATTGAATTGTGGGTATAAACTTGCGTTGCAGCAAGACTTGAATGACCAAGTAACTCTTTAATTGCATTTATATCGGCTCCGTTATTTAAAAGATGAGTTGCAAAAGTATGACGCAAAATGTGTGGACTTTTTTTGTCCATACTTGTTACCTGAGAAAGGTAATAATTAACTTTATTGTAAACAAATTTAGGGTTTAATTTTTTACCTTTTATTGAAACAAATAGCAAGTCTTTTTCTGGCTCAATATTTAACAACTTCATCGAATGTTTAAGTTCTGAAATCAAGTTCGCTACTCTTTCGGTTATAGGTATTCTGCGTTCTTTATTTCCTTTACCTAAAACTTTAATTGATAAATCATTAATATTTGATTTACATATGTTTATGAGTTCAGACAAACGCATGCCGGTAGTATAGAAAATTTCTAAAATAAGTTTATCCTGTTTCCCTTCGAAATCATCTTTGAATTGAACATTGTTAAATAGATTATCCATTTTTTTCTCTTCCACAAAGTTGGGTAAACGTTTGGGAATTTTGGGTGATATTACTCTGTTTAATGGATTGACTTTAATCACTTCTTTTCGAATCAAGAATTTGTAAAAACTCTTTAGAGTAGAAATTTTACGATTAACTGTTTTTGCTGAAATATCGTTTTCCATTAGTTGAACGATCCAAGATCTGATCATTTGATAATTGACCTCGGTTAATTGTGTGACGAATTCCTTTGCAATATATTCTTCGAAAGTGAATAAATCATTTTTATAAGCCGTAACGGTATGAACGGAACCTCGCTTCTCGTGTTGAATAAAATCTATGAATTCATTTATATGCATAAAAAAAGGGAATCCGATTGGACTCCCTTTTACGTTATTCTTTAAGGAATAGTTTTAAACTTCTGATAATTGCATTTTAAGTTTGTATTTAGCTTTAATCATTTCCTGTCTACTTTTAATAGAAGGCTTGGTAAAACTTTGACGCTCACGAAGTTGTTTTATAACGCCAACTTTTTCGTACTTCTTTTTATACTTCTTTAATGCTTTGTCAATTGACTCGCCTTCTTTTACTGGGATGATTAACATTATTTTTCCTTTTTAATTAATTGGGTTGCAAATGTAGATTTTCTTTTTTGAAAAGCCAAAAATTTAATATTATTCTTTTAACACTGAACGAGCGATTACAAGTTTCTGAATTTCAGAGGTACCCTCACCTATTGTGCAAAGTTTTGAGTCACGGTAGAACTTTTCTACTGGAAAATCTTTGGTATAACCATACCCGCCAAAAATTTGAACTGCTTCAGTTGAAACACGAACCGCTACTTCAGAAGCATAATATTTAGCCATTGCCGATTCTTTGGTCATTTTAACATGACGGTTTTTCATATCAGCAGCTTGATATAATAATAATTCCGCAGCTTCTATTTCTGTTCCCATATCGGCTAATTTGAATGCGATACCTTGGAAATTGGAAATAGGTTGGCCGAATTGGTGTCTTTCTTTTGAATATTTAACTGCGGCTTCGAATGCTCCTTTTGCAATTCCAAGGGCTAGTGTTCCAATTGAAATACGTCCACCATCCAAAATTTTCATTGCTTGAACGAATCCGTCACCTTCTTTACCTAGAATTTGATCTTTGTGAACTTTACAATTATCAAAAATCATTTCAGCCGTTTCAGAGCAACGCATTCCTAATTTATTTTCTTTCTTTCCTCCTTTGAAACCTGGAGTTGTTCTTTCAATAACGAATGCTGTGATTCCGTGAGAATCGAGTAATTCGCCTGTGCGAACTAACACAACCGATACTTCACCAGAAATTCCATGAGTTATCCAGTTTTTAGTTCCGTTAATAATATAATGATCCCCGTCTTTTTTTGCCACACATTGCATACGCATTGCATCAGAACCAGTATTTGCTTCTGTCAATCCCCAAGCACCGATCCATTCGCCCGAAGCTAATTTTGGAAGGTATTTTTTCTTTTGGTCTTCGTTACCGAATTCTAAAATATGATTTGTACAAAGTGAATTATGAGCAGCAATACTTAATCCAACAGATCCACATACTTTAGAAATTTCTTCGATTACTGATATATATTCAAAATATCCAAATCCAGATCCACCGTATTGCTCGGGAACCAAAACACCCATCATTCCTAATTCTCCTGCTTTTCGAAACAAATCACGAGGAAATTCTTGTGATTCATCCCAATTCATCAAGTTGGGTCTGATTTCTTTTTCTGCAAAATCCTTCGCCATTTGGGCGATCATTTTCTGATTTTCTGTTTTAGTAAATTCCATTATTTCTTATTGTTAGAAGGCGACTAAATTAATGATATTCTTGTTGTAAAAATTTAATTTTTCACGACCGGTTAAAAAGCTGAGTTCTACGAGAAAAGCAAATCCAGCTACTTCTCCACCTTGCATTTTAATCAATTCTGCGGCTGCTGTTGCTGTTCCACCTGTTGCCAAAAGATCATCGTGAACCATTACTTTCCAACCTTTATGAATGGAATCTATATGCATTTCTACTTCTGCACTTCCATATTCCAAATCGTATTTATAGGAAACCGTTTTATAAGGTAATTTACCTTTTTTGCGAACTGTAATGAAAGGAATTCCTAAACCGATTGCAATTGGCATTCCGAATAAAAAACCACGGGATTCTACTCCGACAATTGCATCTAATTTCATGGGCTTTAGAACTTCACAAAAATGTTCAACTATATCCTTAGAAAGTTGAGGGTTTTCGAGAATGGGCGTAATATCTTTAAATAGTATTCCTGGTTTTGGAAAATCTGCGATATCACGAATGGTGGCATTTACGCGTTCTTGTAGTGTCATTCAAAAGTTAAATAAGGCGCAATTTTACGGCATATTTCATCGGTCACCAAATCGGTTTTCTTTAAATCTTCTGCCTTATTGTATTTACCGTGTTTGGTTCTATAATTCACGATGGCATTCGCAATATTCCATTTATATATGTAAGGATGGTTTTTAAGCTGTTCTGCTGTTGCAGTATTGATATTGATTTTTGAATAATTATCATCTACTTTAATAAATGGACGAATTTGCTCCAAAGTTTCTGGTTTCAAACCATAGACTTCGGTGAGTTGATCGATAGAATAAAATCCCCCAGAATTGGTTCTGAATTTTACAATTCTCATAGACAATTTACTTCCAATTCCTTTCAATGATTTCAATTCGGTGGTATCGGCTGAATTGATATTTACCAAAACCGTTACTTTTTCTTTTTTCTCTTTTGATTCATTAATTTCATTGGGAACCTTCTCTGAATTTTCTATTTGAATATATGATTTTATTTCCTCGAATTTCTTTTCAGGAAAACCATATATCTTTTTTAAATCATCCGGTTTTTTGAATTTTCCTCCAGCATTGCGGTATTTAACGATTCTTTCGCTTAGTTTAGGATATAATCCGAGTAATTGGAGGCTATCTTTCGAAAGTGTATTGGGGTCAAACGTAAATAACTGAGAATTAGATTTTGAATATTTTTTACTGTACTCTGTTTTTTTCTTTTCGGAATTCGTTTTTATAGCCAATTCACGTTGTTTTTCAAACTCATCAATTTCGTTTTTGAATTTGGAATAGTCATGCGAATTGGAGGTTGGAAACTGATTTATAAAAATAAAAACAATAATAGAAAGCATCATCAAAATCAATAATGCAATAATTCCGCCTCTTTCTTTTTTAGAGAAGGTGAATAAATCTTTGAGAGAAGACATTAATCCAAATTATTTTGGGTCGTTGTCGGTAAAAGAATCAGGCTCAGGTTTATTAGGTGTTTTCAATACCAAATAAAAGAAATAAAGAGTGGCAAATGTTACAATTGACCAAACTGAAACCATTAATATCAATGCTGAGGTGCTCATACTTTACTTGATTTAA
>JBIPLT010000234.1:0-5048 GCA_044368255.1 Flavobacteriales bacterium | reverse complement strand
GGAAACTATTGGATAGAAAAAAATATTCCAATAGAATTATCTCAAAATTCAACTGAAATGTTTGATAAATGGAATTTAAATTTCGGATATACATTACACGATCCAAAAATTCCTGGTGATGATTTTGTCGTAGAGAAAGATTTTAAAATAATGCCAACCGAAATATTTTCATTCGATTCTTTTTCCTCTTCCATAGGATGGGTTTTCATCGTTCTTGGTGGCTTCCTTGTAGGCTTCGGTACACGTTGGGCAAATGGTTGCACATCTGGACATGCCATCATGGGATTATCCTTATTAAATCCTGGTTCATTAGTGGCTGTGATTGGATTTTTCATTGGAGGATTAGCTGTTTCATGGTTGGTAATTCCTAATTTATTATAAAATGCGATATTTAAAATTTTTACTCATCGGTTTTCTCTTCGGAATTATTTTAATAAAAGCCGAAGTTGTTTCTTGGTTTAGAATTCAAGAGATGTTCCATTTCCAATCTTTTCACATGTACGGAATTATTGGCTCTGCTGTTGTGGTGGGAATGATTTCCGTTTTTCTTATTCGTAAATTCAATATCAAATCCATTAATGGAGAAGAAATTAATTTAGAGAGAAAACCTTCACAATATAAAGCCCATTTATTCGGTGGAATTGTTTTTGGATTCGGTTGGGCTTTAACTGGTGCTTGTCCAGGACCAATGTATGCATTAATCGGAGCAGAATTTTTTCCAATGATAGTGGCCTTGTTTTTTGCGATTGTTGGAACGGGTGTTTATGGAATACTAAAAGATAAATTGCCGCATTAATCAAAAAGTAACTTTAAGCACAAATAAAAAACGATTTTCAACTTAACTTTGTATAGTGAAATCTAAACTATAAAAACAAAAAATATGAAATTGATTTTTTTAATAGTAACTATTGGATTCGTTTCATGCGGTAGCGCCAAAGAAGAAACTAAAAAAGAAACGAAAGCCGAAGAAGTAACTATTGGTGATACTAAAGTAGAGACGGAAATTCAAACCAAAAAAGCAACTATTTTATCGGTTGATGATTTCGAGAAGCAAATTTTGAATGAAGGAACTATTTTAGATGTCAGAACACCTGGTGAAGTAGCAGAAGGTATTATCACCAATGCAAAAGTTATTGATTTTAATAGTGTCGATTTTTCTGAACAAATCAAATTATTAGATAATTCAAAACCCGTTTATGTGTATTGTAAAGCCGGAGGAAGAAGTGGAAAAGCTTCAAAAATGCTAACCGATCTTGGCTATGAAGTGTATGATCTTAAAGGAGGAATGGATGCATGGAAAGCAGCAGGAAAGAGTGTAGAGAAGTAAAAATGTTGTTCAATGTTTAAGGTTAAAATTTCTTCCCAAAACCTTAAACTTTGAACTTTAAACAAAAAATCCAATGAGTAAATTCACCGATATAATCAACAGCGAAAAACCCGTTCTCGTAGATTTTTTCGCCACCTGGTGCGGACCTTGCAAAATGATGTCGCCTATTTTAGATGAAGTAGCAAAAAAGGTTTCTGGTAAAGCCACCATTTTAAAAGTTGACGTAGATAAAAACCAACATGCAGCTGCCAATTATAAGGTGCAAGGTGTTCCTACATTAATTCTCTTTAAAAAGGGAAAAATTCTTTGGCGACAATCAGGCGTTGTACAAGCCAATCACTTGACAAAAATTATAGAACAGTATTCTTGATTGGTTTAAAGTTCAAAGTTTAATGTTATGGACGATACCAACTTTAAACCTTAAACTTTAAACATTAAACTAAATCTCCCTATGAAATCTATACTCCTCGACTGGAAAATACCGTTACTAGCTTCTCTCACACTCGGACTCGCACCATTTAACGAACCTCATATCTGGGGAAAAATACTTTGGATTAAAGGCGGAGCTGTTGGCATGCAAACCATGGATTGGTTCGACACCATCATGCATGGAGCACCTTGGATTTGGTTAATAGTAGTTTTGATTTATCATCTAAAAATAAAACTAAAGAAATAATCTTGAATCTTGAATTTTGAATTTTAAATCTTGAATTTCTACTTACGTTCTTGAAGCGACTATTAATTTTTTTCTCCCCACGGCTTCGGTAAAAGTTACTCCTTGAATCTTCGCTTCCAACCAAGACAAAACATCAAAATAATCCAATAAAACTCTTTCCACTGGATTTTCAAAAAGAACTTCCAACTCAGATTTCATAGTCAGATAGGCCTCTTTTCTCTCCCCATCTAAAGTGATTTTTACTAATTTTCGAAGGTGTTTTACAATCACTGATTCCACTTTATAATCTTTTTCCTTTTTATTTAAAAAACGGATAGTAGATTTAATGATGTATTCCAGCAAATCATGATTTCCTAATTCATAATGCACAATGAGATTGAGTAAACGTGAAAAAGCATAAATATCCTGACGTAAACTTTGCTCATTATCATTCAACACATTATTTATCCAATGTAATGCGTCTTTAAATTCTCCAGCCCCAAAATAAATAGTAGCAATATGATAATGAAACAGTAATTTATTTTCTTTATTTATGGTATCCCCCATTTTCGCAAAACCACTAATGATAGAATTTATTTTTGTCAACGCTAATTTATGTTCACCTCTCTTTTCCCATAAAACTAATTCAGCCAAATGTGAAGATGTAAAAATACTTACTTCCACATCGATATTATCAAAACCTTCTTTTCCCTCGAGAAGTTTCATTTCATCAATCACTTGTCTGGCCTCTTCATACTTTTTATTGTCGATATAACAATACAAAAGATGACTTAAAGTTCGAATATATCTTTTTGCTAAATCAGCTCTTAAATTTAGATTGCGATCTAAAATCTCTTTCACCTTATTAAAGAAAATATACGCATCTTGATACTGACGATTGGTTACTGCGCATAATCCTTTTATATAATAACAAATGGACGCTGCACTAGAAGAAAGTGCGGTGTTTTTTCCTTTTATTAAATGATAATCTTCAATTTCCTTAACAATTGTTCGTTCTTCTTCGTTGTGCGCAAATCCTTCTCTTCGAAAAACATAATTTATTCTGCTATACAAAATATGATATTCGGCTAAATTGCGAAGTTTATCTAAAATTTCATTCTCTTCTTTAATTAATGCGTCTAAATCATAATCGAATTCTCCCGACTCATACGCTTCCTCTAATAATTGTTTTTCGATGTTGATTAATTCAAATAAATAATAAAATTTCTCATGCTCATGCGCCATCTTTTTTGCTCGATGTAGAAATTTATTGCATTCTTTATACAATGCTTTTTTATGAAGAATCTCGATATTTTTTATTTCTTGTTGTAGAATTGAACTTACCGAATTATCCGAATGATAAGAACGAAGGCTTTTTAAAATTAATTTATACAAATGATTTTTTTCGGAGGGTAAATGTTGAATGAAAGATTCTTTTTTAAAAAGTTCTTTCAATGCTTCTTCGTTATAATCTTCTTGCGCATCAATGGCATCAAAAATCTTGATGTAATTTTTTTCTCCCGACTGCAGAGATGAGCTCAATTTAAAGAATCGTTTTTCAGATTTTGAAAGCGTTTTAATTAAGTCAAAAAGTTCGGTACTTGGTTTCATAAGCTCATATTTCGTGAAGTGGCAGCACTCTTTTTAGATTTTTAGGAATTTGATAATAAAGCCCTAAATTTAATAATTATGAGAGGCAAATTAAATAATTTTTAAGGCAAAGGTGACTTTTAGAAATCCAAAGGCGGAAATTTTTGTTGAATTCCTAACATTGAACCAGCAGACTTGCGATAAAAGCCTCAATTTCGTATCTTTGAAGGAAGTCATCGTTACTTATTGGAAATCATTTTATGATGAAAAAATATTTCTTCATTCTCTTTTTATTTATTTCTGTTTTTGCCAAAACGCAAATCACTTATACTTCTGTGATGATTCCGATGCGTGATGGAAAATTTTTAGCAGCCGATTATTATTTACCTGCTGGTTGCACTTCTTGTCCCGTAATTTTAATTCAAACTCCATATCAAAAAAATGGGTATCGACTTTCTCTACCTTTACAAGTAGGAACAGATTTACCCAATAGTAATTATGCATTTGTGATTGTTGATTGGAGAGGTTTTTATGGCTCAGCTGCTGCATTGGTCGCTTCTCCCAATAGAGGTGAAGATGGTTATGATGTAATTGAATGGATTTCGCAACAAACGTGGTGTGATGGAAATGTGGGAACTTGGGGTCCATCTGCATTGGGAAAAATACAATTTGAAACAGCAAAAGAACAACATCCCCAACATAAATGCGCCGTTCCATTGGTGGCTGATCCAATTTTCAGATACGAAGATTATTATCCCGGTGGAGTTTATCGAACAGAATATGTTGAACAATTAGATGCGCTCGGTTATGGATTATCTACTTTTATGTTGTCCAATCCAGTAAAAAATGGAACTTGGAATTTTGCGCAAAATTCATCTACGTATCCTGCCTCAATCAATATTCCCATGTTTATGATTGGTGGGTGGTTTGATCATAATGTAGATGGAATGTTGGAATTTTTTGATTTACTAAAAACACAATCACCTATTGCCGTTCGCGATAAACATAAATTATTGATGGGACCTTGGGCACACGGAGGAAGCGGTGCTGCCAGTGTGGGAAGTGCAACACAGGGCGATTGGAGTTTTCCAAATGCCGCTGGAATGAGTGATTCATTGGCATTAAAATTTTTCGATTATTATTTGCGAGGAATGACTACCAATGAATGGACGGCATTTGATAATTATGATACGTATGAGTTTGTAACGAGTGAATATTGTGATGCCAATTTTGATTTAAGAGAATCAACAATATTTAATCCAGAAACATTTTATTTGAATAATAATGCAGTTTTATCAAGTACAATTCCTTCTGGAATATTTGATACGACTATTGTTTACGATCCGCGTGATCCGTCACCTACTATTGGTGGCCCTACTTTAAAACCAGTTTTAGATCAAGGTCCGTATGATCAATCTCTATTGGTAGAATCAAAAAACGATATTGCTACTTTCACAACTTCTTATCTTAGTAACT
>JBIPLT010000303.1:0-3422 GCA_044368255.1 Flavobacteriales bacterium | reverse complement strand
CTGTTCCGCCCGTTTGGCCCGTATTTTTATGATGCCATTGGTTAGCTGCCGTATTAGGATCATTAGGCATGGTTGCGCGTTCTTCAATCACGTGATTGTTTTGCGCTATTCTAATTCCAGGATGTTGTTTTAGCTTTTTTAATATTTCGGTATGAGAAATTTGATTGGGGTCAAATGAAAAATGCCAGATTCTCATCATTGGAGATAATTCAGCGATGGCTTGAAAATTCCATTCTTGAGGAACGCTTTTAATGATTTGGTTAGAAGTGTATCCTTGTTGCAATTGAACTAAAACTTCTCCTTTAAAATATTCATTTTCTCCAACAGAAATATTTTCTGAATTCAAACTTTGTGATGCTCCATTTAAAAACAGAAAACAAACCACTAAAGCGGTAATTAATCTTTTCATTTGATTGGTTTTTTTACGGTATGAATTTACAAAATAATTGACAACGTTTTTATAAGTAATGTAGTAAAGGCATTTTTTAGCACAATAGGTGGTTTCAGAAATAAAAAATCCTAGCTTGGGGCCAGGATTTTTTATACTTTATTTAACTATCAATTTTATTTTTTCCAACCCAATAGTTGATCTATGGTATTGGTAGAAACAAAGTGATAATTAGGTCTTGCTTTAGTATAAATTTTATTCGCTATTTTTTTTCCTGACTCGTCTTTTTCAATTAAAGCAGTGTATAGAGGTGTTAAGAATTTTCTTCTTCCAATTTTGATTAAGAATTCTTCAATTTTTGAGTTAGCAGCAGTGTAGTTATTTTTAATCGCTAATTCAAACCACAAACAAAGTATTTCTGAATTACCTGAATTAGTAAAATTAAAAGCATCGTCTAATTCTTTTAATTGATCACCTTTCAGGATTGGGGGTAAATTCTTTAAGAAATGCAACCATTCATGCGTTGACCATTTAGAAGTGTTTAATTCGCTGGCTGCTTTACCTTCTTGCCAGTCGAGAATATTTTGTTCAACCATCTTGAAACGATCAGAAGATATCACCGCACAATTTTGTGGTAAACCTTGTTCGAAAACCCATTCGTCTACATTTACTTTTAAATTGTATTTGTTAATCAAGTTTTCATTTAGATAAACAAGGAATGCTTCAGTAGAAATTGTTTGAAATTGGTGCTCGGCAAAATATTTAGTAAGAAAAGCATCGAAATTTTTACGACCAGCAGCTTCTTCAAGCATTCTTAAAAAGAAAGCCCCTTTTTCGTAAGCGATATCCGTCAATCCATAATCAGGACTTCTACCTGATAAATCTAATTTCAATTTGGTATCATTCATTTGATCTTTTAAACCTTCAATTTGAGCTAATAAATCTTGATGACCTAAAAGCGATAACATTTCTGAATATTCTCTTCCTAAAAGTTCTTCCATAATTCTTCTTTCGAAGTAAACAGTAAATCCTTCATTCAACCAGAAATCATTCCAAGTTGCGTTGGTCACTAAGTTTCCACTCCAGCTATGTGCCATTTCGTGAGCAATTAGTGAAATCAACGATTTGTCACCAGCAATAATAGTAGGTGTAGCGAATGTTAATCTAGGATTTTCCATTCCACCAAAAGGGAAACTTGGAGGAAGAACGATTATATCATAACGGTCCCACTTATAAGCGCCATATAATTTCTCGGCAGCTTCTAACATTTTTTCAGTGTCTTCTAATTCAAAAGTGGAAGCTTCAATCATAGATGGTTCTGAATAAACACCTGTTCGTTTTCCGATGGCGCGAAATTCCAAATCACCAGCAGCCAACGCTATCAAATAAACTGGAATACTTTGTTTCATTTCAAACTCATAAACACCTTGGTCATTTTTGGTTTGAGGATTAGTTGCACTCATCAACGCCATTAATTCTTTAGGCAAAGTAACTTTTGCGCTGTAAGTAATTCTTTTTGCTGGAGTATCTTGGCAAGGAATCCATGAACGAGTTAATATAGCTTCTCCTTGGGTAAACAAAAAAGGATATTTTTTACCCGCTGTTTGTTGTGGAGTTAACCACTGAACAGCTTCTGATTCTTTATCTGTACTGTATAGAATGGATACTTTTTTCGTTTTTTCAGTAACTGGAACTAACAAAGCAGTTCCTAATAATTCATCAACCTTTCCTTTCGCCCAAATTACTTCTTTGCCATCAACAGTTACTTTATCTATGGCAATTGTTTTGGTATCAAAAATCATGGTATCTGTATTATTTACTACCACATCATAGGTAGCGCTTCCGCTGATTTTAGTGGAATCAAAATTAATGTTGATATCCAGAAAAAGATGAGTACAATAAGCTTCCTCATAATTGGAGAAAGTGTGCGTATCTTTTGAATGTGCGATAACGTTTTTAGTTTTTTTAGGAGATGATTTATCACCTTCTTTTTTATCAGCAGAACCACCACACGAGACCAAAATTAAAGCTGCAGCTAAGAGAGATAGAATTTTTACTTGCATTCCTGTTTTTTTTTGAGGCGCTAATATAATAGTAAAAACGCAGTTAAAACAAGCATTTCGATAATTAACAAAAAAAGGGGTGATGAATCAATAAATAAAGGGATGGCGAACCATCCCTTTATAAATAACTGTTTTGAAAATTAGTTATTTAACTTCTTGCATTAGTTTGCGGATGAGTGGAGAAACTAAGATTAATACCACACCTGCAATCACGGAAATATAAGCGATGGTTTCGTAACCTGAAGTATATTGTTCTAATTTCTGAACATTCGTAAGGTTCTCATCGGCATTTTCACTTTTAGCTAAAGCAGCACCAATTAATCCTGCTCCATATTGACCAAATGCACTTGCCAAAAACCAAGTGCCCATCATTACACCGTATAATCTTTTCGGAGATAATTTAGTGACCATTGATAATCCAATTGGAGAAATACAAAGTTCTCCAACCGTAATTACTAAGTAAGCAAAACAAAACATCATCAAAGGAGTTTTACCTGCTTCTGTGGCCGAGAATTTACTCATAAAGAAAACTAAGAATCCTAATCCTAAGAAGATAAATCCTAATCCGAATTTCACAACAGTATTAGGTTCTTTTTTCTTCTTATTGAGGTATAACCAAAGTAAACCGACCAATGGGGCAAATGCCACCACCCATAGAGCGTTGATGGAATTATTTACAGATGTCATATTGTAACCATGACTTTCTACATTTCCATTTGCGAAATAATTAAGTGATCCACCTCCTTGCTCAAAGAAAGACCAGAATAAAACCGACATGAAAATAAGAATTACTGCAGCAATCAATTTTTTTCCTTCTTCCTTGGTTGCTTTAGAAATTTCAAAAATCAAGTAGGCGAGAGTAACCAATGCAGCCCCCATGAAAATAAGATCGGAAAGCTGAACAATATAAGGCTCACCTTTGGCAGTTTTACCCATTAGTCCAGTTAAATCATAATCTACAGGATAATAAA
>JBIPLT010000038.1:0-15542 GCA_044368255.1 Flavobacteriales bacterium | reverse complement strand
CCGGATGAAGTGGATCAACTTCACCTTATTTTACAGTATTCATATTTAATTTACCTACTTCTCTAAAATCAACTTAAAAGCTCTCGAAGCTTTTTCATTGGTAATTTTCAAAAGATACATTCCCTTTTCAAAAGCAGAGAGATCTAAATAATTTTCGGTAATTTTTTTATTCAACATCAATTTACCGTCTAAAGAATAAACCAAAATGGTTTCGGAACCGGTTAAATCTCCTTCGAAATAAATCATTCCATTGGTTGGATTAGGATAAACACCCACATTTTCTATAGCTGTTTCTGAAATATTTACCGTATTCAAATTAGTTATCGCGGCATAAGCATTCACTTTTCCCCATCCCCAGCGATTATGCCAATTGCCGGCTAAAACGCCCGTAAAATTATCTTCTCTTGCTGTAACACGTAATAAATCTTTAATCTCTTGTGAAGTGATGGTAGGATTAGCTTCTAAAATCAAGGAAACAATTCCGGTTACCATCGGTCCCGACATGGAGGTTCCCGATAAACGAACAAAATCAAAATCTTTTGAATTGAAATTAACTGTTCCCACTGAGGTTACATTCTCAAATGAAAAGGAACTAAAAGCCGAAGCAATATTTACACCAGGAGCCGAAACATCTGGTTTTGGATTTTCATCTATTCTCGGGCCAAAACTTGAAAAAGAAGACATGCCCGAATTGGTGGTATGCGCTGCAATGGTAATCGCAGAATTAGTAACACCCGGATGTCCCAATCCATAAAAATTATCACCAGAATTATAACCCGCACCAAAAGTGGTGAATCCATTTCCAGTATTTCCTCCTCCGAAAATTGTTTTACGTGTATTGTAAAAATGCACAGTACCGTTATTCGCCTCTGAAATTAGAATAACCGAATGCGATGAATTTGTTTTTTTTACATCAAACGACATTTGTGCTCTTCCATTAAGCGGATGCGCTAAATCGGCAGTAACGGTATAATAAATGGTATCCATTCCAAAAACCAAAAAAGTATCTGTGAAAGGTAAAGCGGTTGAATTATTGTAAAAATCGGTTTCGCCTAAATATCCACTGCTTCCATACACTCTAATTTTTGCCGAAAAGTTTTTTCCAACTTCTCCCCACATAGTAATGGTTTGTCCCCATAAATCAGGATCACCTGCATAATTAAAACCAGAAATCAAACTTCGAATAGAATCATTGTTGAATTGCTTTTTGATATGAAAACCGCTCGCCCCATTATTTCCGGCACTGAAAATAAAAACTACTCCCGAGTCAGAAAATGCATCGATTACTTGTGAAGTTAATGAAGTTCCATCTAATGGATTATTACGATAACTTCCATAGCTATTATTAATAACCAATCTTTTTCCCAATGATTGCGACATATTAAACATCCATTGAAAGGCATCCAAAGAATAAGTGGCATGTCCGCCCATTTGAGAAAACAATAAATCGGCGTCAAAACCAATTCCTCGAAAATTGGTGCCCGCTCCTGCTCCACCTGCAATTCCAGCGCAATGTGTGCCGTGATAATCGGAGACGTAAGAAAAAGTATCTGCTTGGGCCGTTAATAACGAAATAGAATCGCCGTAAAAAGCACCATGAGAAAAACCATTGGGCGGTGTGCCTGTTTTAACTTGATCCCAAGCGGCCACCACTCGATATCTTTGCATAGCAGTATCGTAAAATGTGGGATGAGAATAATCAAATCCCCAATCCACCACTCCAATAATAACATCTTTTCCAGTATAAGATTGCGGAAGATTAATTCCTAAGTGAACGGAATCGGCACGCGTGTCTGCAACTGCCAAATCTAAAAACGCATCAAGACGTTCGGCCACTTCGATATAATCAATTGCCGAATTAGAAAAATGATTTAGGAATATATTTAATGGAATTCTAGCGGATAAAATCTGACCGAAAAACATTCCTGTTTTCCATCCTTCATTTTGCACTTCGCCCAATGAAAAACTAGAGTTGGTTTTGGCTAAAACATGAATGAAATATTCGCCAGCATGCGTTTCAAGTGGATACATTTTTAAAGTAGCAGAAGATAATTTTCCATTATTTTTCTTTAGTTCTTTGGATAAAGTTTGAATCACTCCAATGGTGGATGCAGGCATTTGGGTTTGGGAAAATGCGTTGATAGTTATGAAGGTGAAGAGAAGTAACAGTAATCGCATAATTTGAATTTTTACTAAGTTAGTAAATCATTTGATGTGTTTCAATTTCTATCCAAACTTACCACAAATTTGTTTAAATTTGATTAAACTATTGCAGGAAATCACATGCGTAACACCACCAAATTAAAAGCCATTCTTCTCAAATACAGCGTTTGTTTGGATATGAGTGATGATGGACTTTTTACGATGAATTTGGTAGATAAAATACATCCAGATAAAATGCAAACGATAGAGGGGAAAAGTTATTCTTATGTGTTAACGAAGGCGTATTCTTACCTACAGCAGGAATTAAAAAGTGAGGGGATTACGAAACCTAGGAAATTAGCTAATTAGCTGATTGGCCAATTAGCTAATGTAATTCCATTGATCATATAGAAATTAAATAATTTCATTTAAAAAAAGAATACCCCATACTTATACCCGCTTCCATTTCTAAATCTACGAAGGGAGCCACAAAAGGATAACTTATTGCAGAGCCTCCAGAGCCTGGATAAATATCAATGTATTGAGTGGGTCCAATGAAAGCAGTGAAATGAAATTGTTTTAAGATATAACGATAACCAAAACGAATGCTGGTACCAATAGCAACAAATTTAAACTCACCTTCTCTCGTGTTAAAAGAATCTTTGACCACATAAGTATCTGTCAATTTATTTAAATTAAAATTAAGATTCCAAAATATTTTATGTTTTCTACTTCTTAATTGGAAATATTCAAGGTAACCTGCTTGCATCCGAATTCCTTTAATTTTTACGTAATTGCTTTCTGGGAAATTAGTGAGTCCAGTATTGGGATAAGGAACTTCCCAAAGTCGCTCGCGAAAAAGGGGTTCTTTACCATAGCCGTAAATTTGATCGGGATAATAACCATCTGAAAATTTACCAGCAGCAAATGAGAGTTGAAAATAGTTTTTCTTGCGGATTTTCTTTTCTATAAATACAGCAGGAACAAATTTATTTTCCGAAAAATCGCTGTAAACGCCAATGGAGAAATCTTGAGCTTTACATTCTAAAATTATTCCATTTAAAAAGAAAAAGAAAGTGGCAAAAAAGATTATTTTAATTTTCATACTTTTTAATCTAAAAATATAATATTGCATAGGGTCATTTGTATTTCATTAGCTAACTTTCTCACGACTGCAAGGAGTAATTAGCTAATTGACCAATTAGCTAATTTAATTCCCATAGCTCGTCCAGTTCATAAATACTTTTCCTCTGGAGAATTCGAGAGCTGGGAATGGAAATTTGAAAATATTTAAACCATTACAAAGTCCTTTGAAAAAACGATTTCCATTTTTATAGGCAGGCAATTTGGTCCAATCATAATCTAAAGAAATATACCACTGACGAAAACGTTGAAACTCGGGAACAGTAATTCCTTGTTCATTAATTAAAATATTATCTGATCCACCCGTCATGCCTTGAGCGCCATAACCTACACTTAAACAAATTCCATTGCTCCAACTATCTGTTGCCTTTGTTTTCGAGTTATAATTTATCGATAACCAATAGCTTTGTGCATTATAATCTTTCATCACTCTAGAAGGGAAATTATTTCCTAATAAATCAGGACGCCATTGAGCCATTTCACTTTTTTCAAATGAAAACTTGGGTATAAATTGAATTGGTTTATAACCAGAATTTTTATAATAACTCAATGAAGCACCTACTAAATTAAAACCCATATCGCTCCATGAAAATCCCCATCCCGTTGAAAATCCATCCAAAACTTCTAATGAAGTCATGAATAACATGCTTTGTAAAAAAGCTATTTTATTGGCTTTCCTCCAATCAACACCAGTCCAAGAATAAGCTTTGCAAGATAATTCTGAAAGAATAAACGCCGTGGTAAAATGGCCGAATTTATCCATTTGTTGCCATTCATTCCAATCATTAAAAGAATGAAAACCGTTACCAAATTCATCTTTGTACCATAGAAAATACAAGCCAGTCATAGCAGAAGTATAAACCAAACTTTCACCAATAATCAATCCTCTTAATTTCTTTTTATCTATTCCTTGTATGGGTTTAGTGGCGCAAAAATCAGCTGCAGTTCGATTCATTTGCGAATACGAATTTAGACTGAAAGAAAACAGAAAAAGAAAAATTAAGTTTTTTTTGAGAAAATTAAGGTGACAGGAATGAAAAATAAAATTAAATAAATATTTTCTCTCGTTATTAAATTCTGTTTCTTCAACGATGGCGTTTTCGCTCTCGCTCTGATTCTCATTCTTCTTATTATCCCACCATTGAGTCTGCATCGGGATATTTATAATTAGTGGTGATCGGCTTTCCGAAAAGATACGCCAAAGTAAGCGCACCAATTTTTCCGATATACATAGAAGAAATAATAATCACTTTACCAGCATAAGTTAAATCGGCTGTAATTCCCATCGATAAACCAGCCGTGGCGAATGCCGAAACTTGCTCGAAAATCAAATGCATGGAATCCCATCTTGCATCTTCTAATATGGCTGTTTCTGTAATCAACAACATAAAAATAGCAATCAAATTCCAACCAATGAAAAATAATAAAACGGTAAATGCTTTTAAAACGGTTTCTGATTTAATCGTTCTTCTAAATAATTCTACATTCTTTCGGTCACGCATGGTGGCAATGATAGATGCCCATAAAATGGCAAAGGTAGAAGTTTTAATACCACCACCCGTTGAGCCAGAAGATGCTCCGATGAACATTAAAAACAACATAAATACAATAACGGGCATGGTCAAATCTCCCATATTAACGGTATTGAATCCTGCAGTGCGTGTAGTGATGGATTGAAATAAGGAGGTTACCCATTGTGCACCTTCATCCATATCTTTGATTGTATTATCCTGTTCGAGTAAATAAAATACAATAGCACCAGCAACAACCAATATCAATGAAAAATATAAAGCGACTTTTGAATTGAAATTTATCGATTTCCAAGGTTGGCGCATTCTTTCACGCATTGAGGAAAAGGAGAAAATATCAAACATAGTGGCAAAACCTAATGAGCCCAAAAAGATCAACGTCATAATCACAATATGAATCGGATAATTAAATTGTAAATATTCGTTATGTAAATTATCATAATGAATGGAGAATCCTGCATTATTGAAAGCAGAAACCGCGTGAAAAACAGAACTAAAAATTCGGTCTCCGTTATCGGCTATAATTGGGATGGAAGGATCTAAGAAAATATAAAAAAGAAAAGCTCCAATAAACTCAATTACTAAACACCAGCGTAAAATTTTCCAGAACATTCCTAAGGCACTATCAATGGTTCCCTTTTTGGCATAATCATCTAGAAGTGTATTGTATTTTAATCCAATACCCAACTTCGACATCATAATAATAAAGGCTACAAAAGCAACAATATTTAATCCCCCTAATTGAATTAAAAGCATGATCACCACTTGGCCTTTGAAAGTAAAATAAGTTGAAACATCTACTACCGATAATCCAGTTACACAGGTTGCACTAGTGGAAGTGAATAAAGCATCAATAAATGGCATTGAACCCTCAATCGTAGTCATCTCAGGCATCATCAATAAAAAGGTGCCGCAAATGATAATTAAAACAAACGAGAACATAAAAAGCATAGCCGGATTCATGGTGATAATGGGCTTTATTCGGCTTGCTTTGGTTACTTCTAAAATTAAAACCGCTAGAAAATAAAGAGGAATAAAAATGGTGGAAACTTCCTCAAAATTATAGAATCCCCAACTGATGAAAATATTCTCTATAATAGTTACTCCAAATAAGATTTCAATAATTCCTTCTAAAGCAAGAATGAGCATGATAATTCCTTCAAACCAATGGTCGCGCAAAAAAATTCGGGGGCTGAAATCAAACAAGAATCGAATGAAATAATAAAGAAGATAAAAGGTGAAACTTGCTTTAAAAATTAAAATACACCAAAAATTAGTTTCCGGATCCATCGGGAAACCGTAATAATATAGTAATGTTCCAAAAGCGCCAAGCGTTATAAAAACATTGATGATTCGGAAAGTTTGTAAAACTCTTTCCTTGCTATCATAAATGGATAGATTAACTCGCTCTCTGAATTTATCGAAAAAGTTCAATTTATTTGTAGTTTATTTTTTGCTTCTAAAAGCAAATGATCAAAATCGATAGAAACTACACCCGTTTGTTCGCAAACAATTCCACCCGCCAAATTAGATAATTGAGCCATCAAAGTTGGACTTGTGTTTAAAGCAATACATAAAGATGCTACTGCAATAACCGTATCACCAGCACCCGAAACATCGGTGATATTTCGCTGATGAGCAGGAAAAATATTTTCTACTTCACCTTTCTTTACAAATACTCCTTGTTCGCTTAAAGTAATCAATGAAATTTCATGGTTCAAATTTTCATGCAATTGTTTAACTGCATTTTTCAATTGACCCGATTTATTCAAATCAATATCCATTTTCAAACCTTCACGTAATTCCTTAAGATTAGGTTTAAACAAAGTGACGTTCTTAAAATTAAAAAAATTATTTTTCTTAGGGTCAACACAAGTGGGAATGTTTTTCTCATTGCAAATGGCAATGGTATTTTCAATGATTCTTTGAGTGATCACACCTTTGTTATAATCTTCGAAAATCACGACTGCTATTTTTTGACTATCTAAAATTTTCTTAATCGCGTCTAGCAATAATTTCTCGTCATCCGAATTTAAATCGTTCGTTTGCTCTTCATCCATTCGCAACATTTGTTGGTGTTGTGAAATAATTCTGGTTTTAACCGTCGTTATTCTATTAGTAGATTTTATAATTCCATCTACCGATAAACCTTTACTCTTCATTAATTCGATAAACTCCTCGCCCATTCTATCATTTCCAATCACCGAACAAATAATAGGATGAGCTTTTAATCCTAAAAGATTTAGAGCAACATTGGCAGAGCCACCCAAACGATTTTCATGTTTTAAAATATTAATCACGGGCACTGGAGCTTCGGGTGAAATACGTTCAACTTTTCCACGCAAATAAGAATCCACCATCACATCTCCAATAACCAATACATTTTGAGTGGAGAACTGTGCAAATATTTTATCTAAATCTTGACTCATTAAAAATTATTTCAATTTACTCAAACACTCTTTTATTCTTTTGATGGCTTCTGTTAAAATATCTTCAGAAGTGGCATAAGAAATACGAATACAATCAGGTTCTCCAAATGCTCCTCCAGTTACTAAAGCTACTCTACCTTCACTAAGAATATACAAACAAAGTTCATCAGCATCATTGATGGTAACATCACCAAATTTCTTTCCGAAATAAGAAGAAATATCTGGAAAAACATAAAACGCACCTGTTGGCACATTTGTTTTCATTCCAGGAATTTCTTTCAATAAACTCAAAACTAAATCACGTCTTTTCAAGAAAGCATCTTTCATAGGAACAGTTAAACTTGGATCTGCCAACACGGCTGCTTTCGCTGCTTTTTGTGCAATACCACAAGTTCCAGAAGTAATTTGACCTTGCATTTTATTACAAGCTTCTGCAATTTCTTTGGATGCACCTATATATCCAATTCTCCACCCAGTCATGGAGAAACCTTTAGAAACTCCGTTCACTGTAATTACTCGATCTTTTATATCAGAATACGTAGCCAAACTCAAATGTTTTCCTGTGAAATTGATATGTTCGTAAATCTCATCGGCAATCACAAGCAATTTTGGATTTTCGCGCATGATTTGGGCAATGGCATCTAATTCTTCTTTTCCGTAAACCGAACCGGTTGGATTACAAGGAGAGCTATAAATCATCAATTTGCTTTTAGGAGAAATCGCTTTTCGCAATTGATCGCCCGTTATTTTAAAATCAGATTCTAAAGTTGTTTTAACAAAAATAGATTTGCCTCCTGCTAATTTCACCATCTCCTCATAACTCACCCAAAAAGGTGTAGGAATAATTACTTCATCACCTTCATCCACAAGCGACATCACTGCATTGGCAATAGATTGTTTAGCTCCGGTAGAAACGATGATTTGATCAGGAGAATAATCGAGATGATTATCTCTTTTGAATTTTACTGAAATGGCTTCCCGAAGATCGAGATAACCGTTTACAGGTGTGTACTTAGTAAAATTTTCATCAATGGCTTTTTTAGCGGCTTCCTTAATAAAATCGGGTGTATTGAAATCAGGCTCACCCAATGAAAGATTGATTACGTCAATTCCTTTTTGAGATAGCTCACGGCTCTTTCGAGACATGGCCAATGTAGCCGATTCGGTAAGGTTGATGATGCGCTGCGAGAGAGTGCTCATAAGTGTAGTAAAACACAAACTTAATAAGATTAAATGAGGAAAGAGTGAAAAAAGAGGGGAATTGTTAAGAGACCAAGGTTGAAGACTTTTAAAGCATGTCAATTATTTAATTCAAAGTCAAATTACTCGATTTTCTGTTACTTTTTAATAATTGCACATTATTGGTTAAAATATAAATTCAATTTCTTTCGTTAACTTTACACCTACAAATAAAACCTATGGATTCAATTGACCTTATTCTCGTAGCCATTCTGCCAAGTGTGGTAGTATTTCTTACTTGTTTTTTATTGATCAAAAGATACCTCGAACATATCGAGAAAAAATCAACAGTGGATCATTCGGCTGATTTGAAAAAAGAAACCATGAAAACAGTTTTACCTCTCCGACTTCAAGCCTACGAAAGATTAATTCTTTATCTTGAAAGAATTTCACCTAACAGTCTTGTTATGAGAACCTATAAAGCAGGGATGAGCGCTCGCTTATTGCAAGCCGATTTAGTTAAAGCTATTCGTGAAGAATATGAACATAATATCACTCAACAAGTGTATGTTTCAGCAGGTTCTTGGGCCATGGTTCGTCAATCAAAAGAAGAAATGATTAAGTTAATTAATATCTCAGCTGGACACTTACCTGGAGATGCTTCTGCCTTGGATTTGAGTCAGATTATTTTGGAAAACTGCGCCAAAATTGACAAAATGCCGACAGATATTGCCATTGCCTATGTAAAAAATGAAGTCCACAAAATATTTTAGTCTAAATTTCTGCCAATTTCTTCAACAATCATTGTTGGCAAAATATTTGACTTTCCATTCATAGAATATGTAAATTTGAAAACTAAAAAATAATTTTAATATGGCAATAGAATTAACAGACGCTAACTTCGAGGAGATAGCAATGGGAACAGACAAACCTGTAATGATTGATTTCTGGGCTGAATGGTGCGGACCATGCAGAATGGTTGGACCAGTAGTGGAAGAAATGTCAAAAGAATATGAAGGAAAAGCAATTATCGGAAAGGTAAATGTGGATCATAATCCAGGCCTTTCTGCAAGATTCGGAATCAGAAATATTCCTACTATTTTATTCGTAAAAAACGGTGAAATCGTTGATAAATCAGTTGGAGCTGTTCCAAAAGGTCAGTTAACTGAAAAGTTGAACAAACAACTTTAATCTAAAAACACTTTTATTGAATTGGTTCCGTTATCTTAGCGGAACCTTTTTCATTTACAATAATGGCAATTAACAAACAACAGGTAGATCAGATTTCACATTTGGAATTTCTCGCTAAACAAGTGGTAGAGGGATTTATTACTGGTTTACATAAAAGTCCATTTCATGGATTTTCGGTTGAATTTGCCGAACACCGACTCTATAATTCGGGAGAATCTACCCGACATATCGATTGGAAATTATATGCTCGCACAGACAAACTTTTTGTTAAGCGTTATGAAGAAGAAACCAATTTGCGATGTCAAATCGTTATAGATAATTCTTCTTCGATGTATTATCCAATGGATCCTCCCAAGGGAATGTACAATAAAATTGGTTTTGCCGTTCATGCAGCTGCTGCCTTAATTGAATTATTAAAACGTCAGCGTGATGCTCTTGGATTAAGTATTTTTGATGATAAAGTAGAATTGCATACACCAGCGAAATCAAGTGTGACGCATTTAAAAATGTTGTACAGTGAGTTGGAGAAAATGCTTCAACAATACAAACCTGGCGAAAATCGATCAACGGTTGTCACAAAATCCTTGCATCAAATTGCCGAAAGTATTCACAAGCGTTCTTTAGTGGCCGTTTTTAGTGATATGTTTGATCCTGCTGCCGACCTCAATGAAATGTTTTCTGCCTTGCAACATCTTCGTCACAATAAACATGAGGTAATCTTATTTCATGTAACGGATAAAAAACATGAGTTAGAATTCAAATTCGAGAATCGTCCCTATACTTTTATCGATATGGAAACAGGCGAACAATTGAAATTGACGCCTTCGCAAGTAAAAGAAAAATATTTGGAATCTGTGTCTAATTTTCAAAAGGAATTACATTTAAAATGTGCTCAATATAGAATTGATTTGGTGGAAGCCGATATCAATGAAGGATTTTATAATGTATTATTGCAATATTTAGTAAAAAGATCTAAACTCTATTAAATGACAATACACAAAGAAGGTTATAAAATCATAGGTGTTTCTATTCTAATTTTAAGCGCCATCGCCACAGGAATTTATTTCATTCCCGATTCATTAAAATGGTTGAAAGTGCTTTTATGGTTCGGCTCTATGATCATGTTTTTTCTGGTAGTGCAGTTTTTTCGTTTTCCCATGAGAAGACCAACCAAAGAAAAAGATACGGTTATTTCGCCTGCAGATGGGCGCGTAGTGGTAATTGAAGAAATTACGGAAAACGAATATTTCAAAGACAAAAGAATTCAAGTGAGCATTTTTATGTCTCCATTAAATGTACATATCAATTGGTATCCAGTAAAAGGGAAAGTAGTTTATTCTAAATATCATCCAGGAACATTTTTGGTGGCTTGGCATCCCAAATCTTCAACCGACAATGAAAGAACAACGGTGGTAGTAGAAGATGAAAAAGGACGAAAAATAATGATTCGTCAAATTGCAGGAGCGGTTGCAAGAAGAATTGTATGTTATGCTAAAGAAGGAGATATCGTTGAGCAAGGAGATCAGTTGGGATTCATTAAATTTGGTTCTCGTGTTGATTTGATTTTACCTCCCGACTCAGAAATTCTTGCTGAATTGGAATTTAAGCCACAAGGATCCATTTCTAGAATTGCTAAATTAAAGTAGTAAATTGACTTAAACCGATTCAGGTGCAAGAGCAAAAGAGTTCATAAAGTTTATAAGAAATGATTTTCATCCCTAAAACTTTAAAATGAATTTCTTGGGGGTAATTACAGATTAAAATCGTAATATTACACACTATTTTAGTGGATAAACATTGAGCAATATTTTCAGAACTATATTACGAAATGCAAGCACCCGTGTTATATTAATGATATTCGGGTTTATTGTAAGTATCACTTTTTATTTCTTGACTACAGGATATTATACCCAACTTGATTTATACGAAAAAGGTGAATTAGAGAAACTGAGTGGTATTTCAAAAACCACTTCGATACAAATTGATGGAATGCAACATCAGCTCCTTTTCGAAAAATATCAAAAAAAAGATGATATCAAATCAAACGAAGCTGATTCCAATTTTTCATATATTCAGAGAATTTTAAAAAACTCACAGGAAATTAATGGGATTAAAACACCTATATATACTTTGGTTTACGATGATTCAAAAAAAGTTTTTTATTATGTTGTAAAATCGGATAACCCAAATTATCGTCATGAATGGAAAGAATTCAAGCCACAACACGTAGACCAATATTTAACTGGTGGTGTGGTTCGTCCATATACCGATGAAAATGGCACTTGGTTATCCTCTTTTTCTCCAATAAAAAACAATAAAGGTGAAGTGGTTGGTTTGGTTCAAGTAGATTCTCAATTTGATGAATTTATACAACGCACTTGGGATGAAATTAAGTTTCGAGGGTTAATTTCAATCTCTATCATCTCCGTAATTGGTTTTTTATTACTTCGTTCCATCAGAGGTATATTGCGTAAAGAAGAAGAGCAAGCCAATGAAATTATGCAATCACATTCTATCATCGAACAAAAAAATAAAGACATTACCGATAGTATCAATTATGCTAAACGAATTCAAGAAGGAATACTTCCTCCACATGAAAGTATAAACCTTTACATTCCTGATTCTTTTTTGATTTTTCGTCCGCGGGACATTGTCAGTGGCGATTTTTATTGGTTTGCCGAAACAAAAGAACATTTTTTACTAGCAACAGTGGATTGTACAGGTCATGGCGTTCCTGGCGGATTTATGAGTATGATTGGTCATACTTTATTGAATGAAATCGTGAACCAAAAGGGAATTGAAGATCCAGGTAAGATTTTGGATTTACTGGATATTGGAGTAAAAAAAGCCATCAAAAGTAAGGATGAAACCGAATCAAAAGACGGCATGGATGTGGCCTTACTTTCTTTTACAAAAGATTTGAAAACCGTTCAATTTGCAGGCGCATTTCGCCCACTATTATTCATGAGAGAAGGAATATTGAGTGAATATAAAGCCAATCGTTTTCCAATTGGTGCAGGTAGTTATGTAAAAACAGCCTTTGATACGCACACTATTCATCTTCAAAAAGGTGATGCACTCTATATTTTTTCGGATGGTTATGCTGATCAAATTGGTGGAAAGGGTGGTAAGAAATTTATGACTAAACAATTCAAGGAATTAATTCAATCCAACAATCAATTAGATATGCAAAAACAGGGAATGGTCTTTGAATTAGCGTTAGATAAATGGCAAGGTGAACAGGAACAAATGGATGATATTTTAGTTATCGGTATTCGGATTTAATAATGCAATTAACTTAATTTTTACCTTTCCATTTTAGTCACACTACTAACAATAGTTGAAAACTTTATTATTTCGTTCTTTATTCCAATGGTAAATTTGAGACAATGCGGTACTCTTTATTTCTCCTTTTTTTTGTTTCAATTTGGGCACATTCACAAAATTTGGATGTTCGCATCGATAATTCCATTCATGACTTCGGCTATATAAAAGAAGTTGATGGAAAAGTTTTCGCCGAATTTGAATTTCAAAATTATTCTAAATTCAAGATTAGTGTTTTCAAGGTAATAAGCTCTTGTGGTTGTGCTATTGCTACTGCCGATGACGGATGGATTAATCCCCAAGAAAAAGGTAAAATTAAAGTGTCTTATGATCCTACTGGCAGGCCTGGAAAATTCGTAAAGTCGTTCGAAATCCAATTCGTTTCTGATAGTTTAAAAAAGTCGGCCTTTTTAAATATTCGCGGTTATACCATAGAAAAAGAATTACTAGAAACCTATGTGGACAATCTTTATGAAGGGACAGAACTGATGATTAAACCCTATGAAACAACTCTTATATCTAGTTCTGATTTACGTTTTTTAAATGATGAAAAATGGCAGCATTTTATCAATGATATTACTTTCGAAATAGATAAAAATGATTTTGCTAACGTGAGGTTAGAAATGACCATTGACAACAAAACTGATTCGATTTGTAAAATGGCAAAAGAAATATATCCGATTGTACATAAAAATATAATTGCAGAATTAGAAAAACGAAAATACACTTCTTGGTCGGTTGGATTTAGTGATTCTCCTTGTAAAGAAAACACTAAAAGAGATGGGATTGTGGGTGGAGAAATCAAAATATCATCACGCGATTATAACAATGATACCATTGCTGAATCCGGCTTTTATTTCTCAGGAAAAGAAGTGGATTTATCAAAATTTTCAATGGAATTTCGCGATTCAATTGATTTCGAAAAAAAGATAATCACACGATTTTCATTTTCTGAAATTAAGTTTTTAAATCCTGATAAAAACAAGGATTACAGCAATTACTTAAATTTATTAAATAGAAGAATTTTATTAGATAAAAAAGCCCTTACAGGATTAATTGTAGAGGTGAAATGTAGAAAACAAGATCAAGAAAAAGTAAAGCAGAAAATTTTAAATAAAATTAAACCTATTTACGCTAAAATAAATTTGGATGCAGACAATTTAGGTGCCATAATTTCTAAAATTTTTTATTCCGTTCCAGAAATAAATTTTGTTGAAGATTCCACTTTAAAATCCGGAAAATATATCCAAAAACCATGGAGATTAAATTTGTTTTATCCAGAATTTTCACCCGAAAGTTTGAATGAATTTGAACAATTTGCCAATCAAAATACTGCTGGAAATAAAAAACTAACTGATTTTTTAACGCAAACAGGATTCAAAGCACCTTTTCAAAATTTACCTGTTTTAGAGTTGACTCATACGGGAATTTTTTCTATTGATACCACTACTCCACTTTTCAAAAGTTGGATAAATATCATGAAACAGGAATGGAAAAATAATCAGCGAATTGAATTATTGATAGAATCAAGCATAGGAAGAAGTCCAGTGATTAAAGCTTCTGAGAGTGAATATTTATCACGTAAAAATGCAAAAAAAATTAGTGATGATTTATTAAAAATAATTTCACAAGCTGGTATTCCGGATAGTATTTTTGAAATAAAAATAGTTTCTACTATTGTTCAAGGCTCCACTTATGTAGGAAAAGAATTTGATTTGAGTTTTAATCAGAAATATAATTTTTTAAAAATTATTCCTAAATTTTCAAAAATCGATAAAGATTTAAAGGTGGCTTTAATTCCCTATCAAATCACCTTCAACAATAACAGTTTCGATTTGCCTGTTGAGACTGCTATATTTCAAAACTTCATTAGTCGTCTAGTTGTTTTGCTAGAAAATGAAGGTATGATTAATATCATTATTGAGTCGAGCTCCTCTAAAATACCTTCAACTATTTACAAAAACAACGAATTATTGTCATTTTTTAGAGCAGAAGAATCAGCTCAAAAAGTCAAAGAGGAAATTAGAAAAAGAGGTTATGACCCAACAAGAGTGATAGTTAGTGAGCTTCGTACATTAGTTCAAGGACCCGATTTTAAATATGAGTCGGATAGAAAAAAACATCCTTATGAAAAATATCAGTATGTTAAAATCATTCCTGGAGAGTTAATAAAAAATTAACGCATAGACAACTTAATATGATTTTTTCGTTACGTTTGGGTCATGAAAAACCTAATGTTAATTCTATTATTGAATCTCGGAGTTGGAATGGCTCTGAATTCTTTCGGACAGACTCATCAAGAGCCCAACCAATCTTTGGGTAAAACAAGAACTGTTTATCTATACATTGTGGAAGTAGATAACTCTACCGAAGCTCAAACAATCGATAATTATTTAAATTTATTTGAAGGTAAAATTGTTTCTACCAAAACCAATGAATCAAATCATATGTGTGTGGTTGAATTGAAAATTATGACTGATCAAGATTTGATTGAGGTGGTTGGTCAAGTTGGATTTACTGCCTTCATAAAAACCGAAATGCCTCAGGCAGGTCAACGGTATATTTACAATCCAGATGGAACATGGAAAATTAAAGCATTGTAAAA
>JBIPLT010000037.1:0-15610 GCA_044368255.1 Flavobacteriales bacterium | reverse complement strand
ACTGGTGTTACTTCAACACTTGGAAACTCGCCTATTACAACAACAGGAACCAGTCTTACAGTTAATATTTCATCAATATTTGCTTCAGGATCAATTACAGTAAAGGCAAGCAATTCTTGCGCTACTAGTTTAGCTAAATCCCTTTCCATTTCTACAGCTCCACCTATTCCAGGTTTAATTTCAGGACCAACTAATATTTGTGCATTGGCAACTGCCACTTATAGTATTGCTGCAGTAAATGGGGCAACTAGTTATACATGGACACTGCCAGCAGGTGTCACATCAGCACTTGGAGCTTCTCCGATAACAACAGCTGCAACAAGCATTAACGTATCTATAGCAACAAATGTTGCTACAGGACCTATCTTAGTTGTTGCAAATAATTCATGTGGATCCGGTGCAACAAGATCTAAGACATTGACAGGATGCCGCAGCAATAATTCGGATGTGCAAGCAGATTCGGTGAATGAAAACACTATCGAAGTAAACGTTTATCCAAATCCGACTTCAGATAATGTTAATTTAGAATTTACATCAGATATTGAAACGAAATTATTATTTGAATTGTATGATATACAGGGTAAAATAATTTTATCGAAAGTTGAAATAATTACTGAAGGACAAAATCTATTATTTTATAATGTAGAAGAATTAGATAAAGGAATTTATTTTATTAAATTAACTGATGAACAAAGTAAGATGTTAATCACTAAGAAACTAGTTGTTCAATAAAAAGAAAACTTGAGCAGCAGTCTCCATAGAATATAGCCTTTGAATAATGGTGAAAATTCTAATTGTAAAAATAATTTCTTCGAGTGAAATCAATAAAAAGAAAAGCCATTAAAATGGCTTTTCTTTTTAATTGAATGAAAAAATAATCATCTTTTTACCTTTTAACATTTACTTTTTTAGCAAATTCCATCCCTCCCGCAGCTAAATAATGTAATAAAAAAGTAAAAAAAATTTAGAGTTTCCTACTAAATGACACAATTACCTCCTTTACAAAGTATAATTAATTACATTTGAAAAAACGGGCTATGAGATTAATTATATTTTTTTTGTTAAACTTCGGCGCTTTAGCATTAGGTGGATTTTTAATCGGTAATCCTGGAGAAAATGAATGGTATAATGGATTAAACAAAGCTCCTTTCACTCCACCGGGATGGGTTTTTGGTTTTGCTTGGACCACCATCATGATATTTTTCTCTATTTACATGTTCAACATTGTTAAAAGCAAAAAAATGACTCAGCATAAAGAAATCATTTTGCTATTCACTCTTCAATGGATTTTAAATGTGGCTTGGAACCCTGTTTTCTTTCGTTTTCATTATGTAATTTTTGCACAGCTCATATTGATTGCTCTAACCTTGATTATTCTTTATTTTTTAATCTATTCGAACAGGAAACAAGAAAAATTAAATGTAATTTTAATTCTCCCTTATTTTTTATGGTTGTTAGTTGCCAACGGATTGAATGGTTATGTTTGGCTGTTTAATTAAATAAATTTTCGATGTCGACTTCCATTCAACCCAAACTCCGCACTTTCGACATTACCATGATCGTAATTGGTTTGGTGATTGGAATGGGAATATTTAGAACACCACCCGAAGTGGCCGATAGTGCAAAAATGCCCCTCATCTTTTTTTCGGTTTGGATTGCCGGTGGAATTGTGAGTATGATTGGTGCTTTAACTTTTGCTGAAATTGGCTCTACTCTACCTTCAGCAGGAGGATTTTATAAAATATTCTCTGTGTGTTACCATCCTTCCTTTGCTTTTATGGTGAATTGGATTACCGTTATTTCTAATGCCGCTTCTACTGCTGGTGTAGCCATTATGGGTGCAGAATATCTTTCTCCATTGGTATTTCCCTACATGAATCATGAATCAGCAGTACAAATTCTCACCATTACTTCTGTTCTTTTTCTATACGGAATAAATTTAGTGGGAATAAAAACATCATCCACTTTCTTAAATATTTTAATGATTATTAAATTAAGTTTATTGGCCTTATTGATTTCTTCTATTTTTATTTTACCTGTAAATACGAATGCCAATCCAGAACTTACCCAAAATTTTTCAGGCTGGAAAGCATTTCTGCTTTGTTTCATTCCCGTGTTTTTTACCTATGGTGGATATCAACAAACCATCAATTTTGGTAGTGATGTTTCCAATCCATCTAAAAGTATGCCGCGTGCCATTATTATTGGAATGATCATCGTACTTTTCTTTTATCTATTGGTCAATTACGCCTATTATCATGTTTTAGGAATGGAAGGTTTATCCCAATCTAAAACATTGGCTGCCGATATTTCGGGCTTGCTATTGGGAGAAAATGCATTTATCGTGATTTCTATTCTCATGTATTTTTCGGTGATGTCGTATGCGAATGTTTCTATCATGAGCAATCCAAGAATTTATTACGCCATGGCTGAAGATAAAGTGATGCCAAAAGTTTTTATGAAAGTAAATCCAAATACGCAAGTTCAATTTTATGCCTTAACTTTTTTCTGCTTGATGATTATTCTTACCTTATTTTTTCTTACTTCCTTTCAAAAAATTTTGGAGTTTGTCATGTTCTTTGACAGCATCAGTTTAATTGCTGCGGCTTGTTGCATATTTATAGTGAGAAAAAAACGTAAAGATACCCATTCGGTACTTCGACAAGTTCAGTCACCTCAGGAAGAAAACAAAATCTATCGAATGAAAGGATATCCGTATTTACCGATTCTTTTTGTTGTTATTTATTTCGGTGTTATTCTCAGCGTTTTTATCACCAATCCTTGGTCGGCATTATGGGGATTTGTACTTTTCATTGCCGGATTGCCTTTGTATTATTTAATACAATATCTTATCAAAGAAACTACTAAATAATAAAATATTTTTTTACGAGATTTATTGATCCACTTTTTACGTGTATTAAAAAACAAAGATCATCTGTAGAAAATAATTTCTCTAAGGTTAGAGTAGAACTAAGAACTAAAAAAAAACTAAAAGAAGAATTACCAAAACATAATTTTAACCTTTTGATAAAGGAATAAAATAATCTTATTTATAAATCCCAATGTAAATTTCCGAATCCGAACTTTTCTTTGCTCGATACATTCCTTCTGAATTAAAGGGCAATTCAATATTTCCATTTCTATCCAATGCAATTAAACCTCCTTCTCCTCCAATCTTCACCAATTTATCCATTACCACAATCTCGCAAGCTTCTTTTAAGGTACAACCTTTATATTCCATCAAACAACTAATATCATAAGCAACTAACGAACGAATAAAAAATTCTCCATGTCCAGTGCAAGAAATCGCACAAGTATGATTATTCGCATAAGTTCCGGCTCCAGGAATGGGGCTATCTCCAATCCTTCCGTATCTTTTATTTGTCATCCCACCTGTACTTGTTCCTGCTGCTAAATTTCTATGAATATCTAAAGCTACTGCTCCCACTGTTCCAAATTTCTTTTCATCTCCTTTTATATTTACTGTATGATCCAAAATCATTTTATCTGATTTTAATGCTTCTTGAAATTGATCGTATCGCAATTGAACGAAAAAATAATCATCCTTCTCCATTGGAGCATTAACCTTCTTTGCAAATTCCATAGCACCCGCACCAGTTAAAATAACATGTTCTGATTTTTCCATCACTGCTCTAGCCAAAGAAATGGGATTCTTTATATTTGAAACGCCAGCAACAGCACCGGCACTAAGATCTTCACCTCTCATTATAGAGGCATCCAACTCATGTTTTCCATCATGTGTAAAAACGGCACCTTTTCCTGCATTAAATAAAGGATTATTCTCTAAAGAAATAATGGCCGACTCAACAGCATCAAAAGAAGTTCCGCCGCTTTTTAAAATAATTTCTCCTGCTAAAATAGCATCTTCTAATGCTTTTTTATAAGCAAATTCCCGCTCTGGCGTCATTGAGCTTTGAAGAATAGTTCCGGCTCCTCCGTGAATGGCAATTGAGTATTTCATAAAATAAATGTAAAATGAAAATTGTAAAATGAAAATTGTAAAATGAAAATTGTAAAATTTAAAATGAAATACAAAAAACGTTAGTAAATAACTCAAAATATTTTGTAGGGAAATTTTAAATATTTTACATTTTATAATTCCCCCTATTTTACATTTCCCTATTCTACTTCCGCTCTAATATGACTTATCGTTAATTTTTTATGTTTCAAATCATAGAAATCACCTAGGGTCATCACATGACAAATCAAATGTTCAATAGAAACTGGATTTCCCATTTCTACATCCGTCATATTGGTGTCTCTCATATGAGTAGCGTCCACTAACATCACTAATCCTGATCCAATAGCTTCCATATAATTTCCATTGGTAATTAATAAACCAGTATCTTCTCCTAAACCAATTCCTAGGTTAATAGGATTACTCGCACAAGCATACATCAAACGACCTATTCTTCCTCGTTGTACAAAATGGGTATCCACAATAACATTATTGATGAAACCTAAACCACCTGTTATTTTTACTTCACCTTTTAATAGGGCTTCATGACTACTTCCTTGATAAATCATATTATTAGAACTGGCAGCCGCTCCAGCAGAAGTTCCAGCAATAATGAAAGGCTCATTCTCGTATTTCTCTAGTAATAAATGATGAAAAGAGGTACCTCCAAAAATAGAAGATAATCGCAACTGATCTCCACCAGTAAACATCACCACATCGGCATTAGCCAAACGTTCTACAAATTCATTTTTATTGGCATCTTCTCGAGTTTTAATATTTAAAACTTCAACATTTTTAACATCCAATTGAGCAAATGCTTTTACATATTCTTCACCAACCTCTTCGGGAATACTCGAAGCTGTAGTAATGATTTCAATTTTTGATTCTGTATTTTTTGCGCTCTCAGTAGTGATTCTTTTTAAAATACCTTTTTCAAAGAATTTTAAACTCCTACTTAAATCAGCAGGACTTTCAGAAAAGCTTCCTTTATCTACTGATCCACCAATGATGATTAATTTACCTTTTGGAATAGTCATTTTTAACAATTTAAGATAACAAATTTAACTTTCTATTAATGATAAGTCAAAATAACTTGTGAAATAATATCATTATTTTAAACAGGTATTTGTTTATATAAAAAACAAAGTTTATCTTCCAAAAAAATTCATCGGTCATTTGATGGGTTTTAAATCATATTTTAAAAATTCTCACATGCAAATTATAGAAATAAAGACCTTGCGCGGACCTAACTACTGGTCAAATTATCGTAAGAAACTTATCGTGATGAAACTAGATCTTGAAGAGCTAGAAGAATCACCCACCGATAAAATTGATGGTTTTACCGATCGAATAAAAAAAATGTTCCCAACTATGATCAAGCACCGTTGCTCTAAAGAGTATGAGGGTGGCTTCTTTGACAGAGTGAAAGAGGGAACTTGGATGGGGCATGTAGTTGAACATATAGCACTCGAAATTCAGTCGCTAGCCGGAATGGAATGTGGGTTTGGAAGAACAAGAGGAACCGGTAAAAAAGGTCAATATAATGTTGTTTTCTCCTATATGGAGGAAAATGTAGGTTTATTTGCAGCAAAAGCTTCGGTTAGAATTGCAGAAGCCTTAATTAAAAATGATTCATACGACTTAGATTCGGATATTAAAACCATGCGTGAAATGCGCGAGCGTGAAAGATTCGGGCCAAGTACAGCAAGTATTGTGGATGAGGCTGTAGCTAGAGATATTCCTTTTATTCGTTTGGATAAAGATTCATTGGTACAATTGGGATATGGAAAAAATCAGGTTCGTTTTAGAGCCACCATGACGGATAAAACCAGTTCTATTGCTGTGGATTTAGCCAGTAATAAAGACGCCACTAAACGAATGTTACAAGATAATGCTATTCCTGTTGCCAAAGGAGATTGTATTGTTTATGAAGATGAATTGCAAGCTGCCATTGATCGAATTGGATTTCCTTTAGTATTTAAACCGCTTGATGGTAATCATGGAAAAGGCGCTTCTATTAATGTGAAAACCGTTGAAGAGGCAAAAGCAGCTTTTGAACATGCAAAAAAATATTCAAGAAAAATTATTGTAGAAAAATTTATTACAGGTCATGATTTTAGAATTTTAGTGATCAATAATCGTTTTATTGCTGCAGCATTAAGAGAACCGGCTCATGTAATTGGCGATGGAAAATCAACTATTCAACAATTAATTGATAAAGAAAATGCAGATCCACGCAGAGGTTACGGTCATGAAAATGTTTTAACAGAAATAGCTGTGGATAGAGAAACAAATGATCAATTAATAAAACAAAATTTAACGCTGGATTCTATTCCTAAAAAAGATGAACATGTTACTTTAAAAGGAACGGCCAACCTAAGCACAGGAGGAACTTCTACAGATATTACTGAAATCGTTCATCCTCACAATATATTTATTTGCGAAAGAATTTCTCGAGTAATTGGATTAGATATTTGCGGAATTGATATAATGGCAACTAATCTTCATGAGCCACTAGAAACTACAGGCGGTGTGATCTTGGAAGTAAATGCTGCACCAGGTTTTAGAATGCATTTAGCTCCAGCAAAAGGGCTACCAAGAAACGTGGCAGCACCTGTGATTGACATGTTATATCCTCCTGGCAAAACCTGTAGAATTCCTATTATAGCGGTTACCGGTACCAACGGAAAAACAACCACTACTCGACTAATTGCACATATTGTAAAAAACAACCGTTTCAGAGTAGGATTTACTACTTCTGATGGAATTTATGTGCAAAATTCAATGCTAACAAAAGGCGATACAACGGGGCCGATATCTGCTGAATTTATTTTAAAAGATCCTACTGTTGAATTTGCCGTTTTAGAAACCGCTAGAGGAGGAATTCTTCGTTCTGGATTAGGTTTTGGAAAATGTGATGTAGCCGTGGTAACGAATATCCAAGAAGATCATATGGGATTATCGGATATACATACGCTTAAAGACATGGCAAATGTAAAAGGTGTTGTGGCGCGCGCAGTAAAACGTGATGGTTATGCCGTTTTGAATGCCGACAATGTACATTGTGCTGGAATTAGTAAAACAGTAGAATGTAATGTGGCCTATTTTAGCATGGATGAAAATAATCCAATCATTAAAGAACATTGTGCCAAAGGAGGAATTGCAGCTATTTATGAAAATGGATTTATTACCATTAAAAAAGGTGAATGGAAATTTAGAGTAGAAAAAGCTTCACACATACCGTTAACTTTTGGTGGCAAAGTAACATTTATGATCTATAACGTGCTTGCGGCTACATTAGCCTCTTACGTGTATGGTTTTAAAATTGAAGATATCAAAATGAGCTTGGAAACGTTTATTCCATCCGCTGCACAAACACCGGGACGAATGAATATTTTTGATTTCAAAGAATACAAAGTAATGATTGACTTTGCGCATAATGCTGATGGATTTAAAGGAATAAAAGAATTTTTATCTACCATAGAATCTACTTATAAAATTGGAATCATTACTGGAACAGGTGATAGACGTGATGATGATATTCGTGATATGGGTAGAATTTCAGCTGAAATGTTTGACCATATCATTATTCGTCAGGATAAATTTTTGAGAGGAAGAAAAGCAGAAGATATTGTGAAATTATTAGTAGAAGGAATTCATGATAGAAATCCTAATCAATCCTACGAATACATTCCAAAAGAAGTAGAAGCTTTGAAACATGCTCTTTCGATTGCTAAACCAGGCACTTTTATTACTGCCTTAAGTGATGTAATTGACAATGCCATTGAAGTGGTTCAAAGTTATTTGGATAAAGAGAGGGAAAACGTATAGAAAATTTCGGATTTCGGATTTTCAATTTCGGAATTCAAAGACAGGATCGCCTAATTTAAAACTACTATAATTTTGTTAACTACTTCAAACCTCCCCTTATCTTAGGGGAGGTGCAGAGTCTTCGAGGCGGAGAGGTTAACCAAATAAAATTACCCTGTTTCAAATTATTTTTAAATTTCTCCAAATTTTATTTGGACATCCTTAAATTATCATCCATACATATAGTATGCGCGCATACTATATTCAGGAAAAGAATGAAGAAAACAGTTTAGTTCTATAAATGCAGTTTGATTAAAAAACCGCTTGAGCTACTCTTTTTGTAGAAGAACTCACGCCCATGGTGTAGAAATGTAAACATGGCACCCCAGCCGCCATCAATTCTTTAGATTGTTGAATACACCATTGTATTCCTACTTCCTTTGCTGCCACATCGTCTTTTGCTTTTTCCACTTCATCAATCAATGCTTCTGGTAAATCGATATGGAAAATTTTAGAAAGTGCTGTTATTTGTTTTTTACCAGTAAGAATTTTCAATCCTGGAATAATCGGAACGTTAATTCCATTCTTCTTACAGAGTTCTACAAACTCAAAATATTTCTTGTTATCGAAAAACATTTGTGTTACGATATATTCTGCTCCCGCATCCACTTTCATTTTCAAATATTTCATGTCAGATGCCATATTGGGTGCTTCCATGTGTTTTTCAGGGTACCCAGCTACTCCTATACAAAAATTGCTTGGTGAAATATCTTTTACATCATCGTCCAAATATTTTCCTTTATTCATATCCGAAATATGATTCACTAGATCTAAAGCGTAGGCATGCCCATCTGGTTCCGGAACAAAATTTGATTCCGTTTTAATACTATCACCACGCAAGGCTAAAACATTATCAATTCCTAAAAACTGAAGATCAATCAAAGCGTTTTCTGTTTCTTCTTTTGAGAAACCTCCACAAATAATATGTGGAACCGCATCCACCTTGTATTTATTCATGATAGAAGCACAAATAGCCACCGTTCCTGGACGTTTACGAATAGAAACCTTTTCTAAATATCCACCCTCACGCTTTTTGTAAACATACTCTTCACGATGATAAGTAACATCAATAAAAGCCGGATTGAATTCCATCAAAGGATCTATCGCATCAAAAATAGAATGAATACTTTTTCCTTTCAATGGAGGTAAAATCTCTATTGAAAACAATGTCTTTTTAGCGCCTTTAAGATGATCTATGACTTTCATTTGTAAATAATTTAATTTTCAAACGTTAACTTGAATGCGCAAATATACAGTTTGGGTCATTAAATAAAAAAACTAATTAATGAATCGGTATATTTGCAGGAAATGGGCCTCCAATTAACCGAAAAAAGCTTCAAAACAGGATTTTTCATCCTCGCTTCCCTTCTATTTTTGTTGTTGGCTTTCAGAAATGTGATGGTTCCGTTTAATCATGATGAGGCTGTTACTTTCTTTTATTATATCCAATCGGGTGAATTCTTACCCTATCATGCGCATATCGATGCCAATAATCATGTGCTAAATTCGGGACTTGGCTATTATTGTTTCAAACTTTTTGGCTCCTCCACTTTTGCATTGCGTTTACCCAATTTGCTTTCCTTTTTGGTTTTAGCCGTAGGTGTTTATCGATTAATTCCACACCTTAAAAAAAACTCAAGTAAACTATTTCTGATTGCTGCTCTTCTACTTTCTTTTCATTGGTTGAGTTTTTTCAATACCGCTCGTGGGTATGGAATATCCATGGCATTTTTGGTTATGGCTTTTGCGTTCTTATTGGATTATTTCAAAAACCCAAGAATCATTTTCTTTTATGGTTTTATTCTTTCTATTCAATTAGCTATTTCTGCCAACCTCACTTTGATTATACTAACAGGAATTACCACTCTCCTACTTCTAATTTTTCAAATAATCCATAAAAAAATAATCAATGTTCGTCTTTTGCCAGGATATATTCTGCACTTTTTTTTATTAAAATATTGGATAGATTTTTCCTTTTATCTTAAGGAAAACAATGCACTTTATTATGGAGAAGGAAATTCGTATTGGGAAGTAAGCTTTAAATCGTTGTTAGAGCTTTTATCAGGAATAAGTGATTCTGCTTTTCTCATTTCATTGGCGATTTTTGTTTTAATAATTACACTAATTTCACTTTTGATTGAATTTAAAAAATGGAAAGAAAATATTCTAAAAATGGAATCATTGTTTTTCTTCACTACACTTTTTATCGGTTTAATTGCTTCGTTTTATATTTTACATAGTTGGAAAGATGTTAATTATCCTGAAGACCGAACCGCCTTGTTTTTTTATCCTGTTTTTGTTTTAATGATGACTTTTCTATTGGAGAAAATTCGAGAAAGTAAATTTTTATTGGCAATTCCCTTATTATTCTTTTTACATTTTGCATTTTCCCTAAATCTCACGAATCATTCCATGCCCGAGTATGAAACTTTTCCAGAGAGATTTTATACTCGCTTGTTAGAAGAACAAGAAAAATCAAAGAAAAAGATTACCATTGGAGGACATCGTTTAACCGAATTGATGTTTGCCTTTATGAATTATAATCATGGGGGGAAATTAAACCCTGTGGATCATGGTGAAGAAATGAATTTATATTGTGATTTTGGTATCGCCAAGAAAAAAGATTATCCTAAATACAAAAATGAGTATGATATTATTGATGAGGCAGATTGGGATTTTGTATTATTAGAAAGAAAAGAAAAATTACATCGAAATAAAACGCGAATTCCACTTCATGAAGAGTTTCGAGAAGGAGAACAAGAGTATTTTGAATATTTGAGAATATCAGACACCACTCTATTTACATCAAACCCATTACTTGTTGAAGTAGAAGTGGAAGTAGATCATGCCTCACAACCTTTTAATGGTTGGATGGTTTTAGCCATAGATGATGAAGAAGGAAAGCTAAATTATTACAAAAGAATTCCGTTGAATTGGCTAAAATATTCCTGGAATCAAACGGGGAAACAGAAAATGCATTTTATTACTGGAAAATTGCCTGCAAAAATAAAAAGCATGGTTTTGTTTTTGTGGAATCATAAAAAACAGTTTATACGAATTAAAATACATAAGATTAATAGTTATGAATTGAATGAAAATATATTCGTGCAGTAATGTGCCATTATTTTTTAAATCCCACCAACAAGTCCTTTTCCTTCAAATGATATTTCTCCAACCATTTGCGAAAATCAAGAGGTGTTTTGAAGAATTTTGGAGAGTTCGAAGACATAAGTATTTAGATATTAGATATTAGATTTTGAATTCTCTAAAATTAATAATTTTCTCAATAAGTTTATCTGCTAATCAATTTTGAAGGATATTCCCAAATTATTCATTGTTCATTATTCATTGTTCATTCAATTTCCCTAACTTCGCAGCCTAATGAAAAACATACGCAATTTCTGTATTATCGCCCATATCGACCATGGTAAATCTACTTTGGCTGATAGACTTCTTCAAATGACTGGAACCATCTCTGATCGTCAGCTCACCGAGCAAACATTAGATGATATGGATTTGGAACGTGAACGTGGTATCACCATAAAATCACATGCCATTCAAATGGATTACGAACAAGATGGAGAGAAGTATATTCTCAATCTAATCGACACTCCGGGCCACGTGGATTTCTCCTATGAAGTTTCTCGGTCCATAGCAGCTTGTGAAGGCGCATTATTGATTGTGGATGCAGCACAAGGCATTCAAGCGCAAACCATTTCTAATTTATATTTAGCTCTGGAAAATGATTTAGAAATTATTCCTGTTCTCAATAAAATGGATCTTCCTGGTGCAATGCCAGAGGAAGTGAAAGATCAAATTGTAGATTTAGTAGGTTGCAAGCGCGAAGAAATCATTCCTGCCTCTGGAAAAACAGGCTTTGGAGTAGATAAAATTTTAGAAGCGATTGTTGCTAGAGTGAAAGCTCCAAAAGGAAATCCAGATGCTCCTTTACAAGCATTGATTTTCGATTCGGAATTTAATTCTTTCAGAGGAATTATTGCCTATTTCAAAATCCTCAATGGAAAAATTTCTAAAGGAGATAAAGTGAAATTCGTGAACACCGGAAAAGAATATTTTGCAGATGATGTAGGTGTTTTAAAATTAGATTTATTACCAAAAGCAACGGTGAGTACAGGTGATGTGGGATATATTATATCCGGAATAAAAAACGCACGAGAGGTAAAAGTGGGAGATACCATTACTACTGTTGTCAATCCTTGCACCGAGGCAATTCATGGTTTTGAAGATGTGAAACCAATGGTGTACGCAGGTATTTATCCCGTAGATACCGATGATTATGAAGAATTGCGTTACTCCATGGAAAAATTGCAATTGAATGATGCTTCATTGGTATTTGAACCCGAATCTTCAGCTGCATTAGGTTTTGGTTTCCGTTGTGGTTTTTTAGGAATGCTACACATGGAAATCATCCAAGAAAGATTGGAACGTGAATTTAAAATGACCGTAATTACAACGGTTCCCAATGTATCCTATTATGCTTATGATATCAAAGGAAATATGTTGGTGGTAAATAATCCTTCGGAATTACCTGAACCGAATAAATTAGATAAAGTGGAAGAACCTTTCATCAAAGGAACAATCATCACGAAAACAGAATATATTGGCGGAATCATGACGCTTTGCATTAACAAACGAGGAGTTTTAAAAGCACAAACTTTTTTAACGACCGACCGAGTGGAAATGGTTTTTGAAATTCCATTAGGTGAAATCGTATTTGATTTTTATGATAAATTGAAAACGATTTCAAAAGGTTATGCATCCTTCGATTATCATCCAATTGGTTATCGTGAATCAGATTTGATTAAGATGGATATTTTATTGGCCAACGAACAAGTGGATGCACTTTCTGCATTAATTCATAGAGCCAATGCGTATGACTTAGGAAAAAGAATGTGTGAGAAATTAAAAGAATTGATTCCAAGACAACAATTCGAAATTCCAATTCAAGCTGCTATCGGTGCAAAAATTATTGCTCGCGAAACCATCAAAGCCTTGAGAAAAGACGTTACCGCCAAATGTTATGGTGGAGATATTTCTCGTAAAAGAAAACTTTTAGAGAAACAAAAAGAAGGTAAGAAAAGAATGCGTCAAGTTGGAAAAGTAGAAATTCCGCAGCAAGCATTTATGGCGGTATTGAAATTGGATTAAAATAAATTAGCCACTAATTAACACGAATTTGAGATTTAAAAATTAGTGAAATTAGTGGCGAATATTCATAAATATCTGTGCATAAACTAAGCGTTGTTATCATCACTCTAAACGAAGAACGTAATATTGAACGTTGCCTTCACTCGCTACAAGATGTGGCCGATGAAATTGTTGTAGTAGATTCTTTCTCCACAGATAATACACCATCCATTTGCGAAAAATACAAAGCGAAATTCGTTCAAATAAAATGGTTGGGATATGCCGACACCAAAAATTTTGCGAATTCCATTACCGAAAATGATTGGATACTTTCATTGGATGCGGATGAAGTTCTGTCGGATGAACTTAGAAGTAAAATTTCAGAAATAAAAAATAATGGATTTTCAGGCGCCTATCGATTCAATCGTCTTACCAACTATTGCGGTAAATGGATTCGTAATGGCGGTTGGTATCCAGATAAAAAAATACGATTATTCAATCGCAACGAAGCCCGTTGGAAAGGTGGATTTGTTCATGAAGAACTATCACTAGATGAAAATATTTCGGTGAATGAATTTTCATATAATATACTTCATTACTCCTATTACTCCATTGCTGAACATGTAAATCGATCTGAAAAATATGCGCAACTTGGAGCTGAAAAAATAGCTCAATCTGGAAAAAATATTTATTTAAAAATGATTTTTAGTCCCGCAGTAAGATTCATTAAAATGTATTTCATTCAGAAAGGAATATTAGATGGTTATTTCGGCTATAAAATTGCGGCCATTACCTCAAGGGAAGTTTTTCTAAAATACAAAGGAGCATTAAAGATTTTAAGAAAATAGTTTCTTCATCTTATCTTTAAATGGAATCTTAAATTCCTTGTCAGGCATTGGCCCTTTAAAAATTTCACCGCGATTCAAAATTTCACGCATAAAATAAGAAGCAGAAAATCCCCACTTTTTTAGAAATTGTTTTTTACCGTCATTCTTTTTTATTCTCACGGTTGATTTAGACATAAAATGATAAACTCTTGAGGCGGAAATTCCTTTGAAATAGCGCACACCACTCAGCCATAATTTCATGCAAAGATCAGGGTCGGAATACATCCCTGGAGAGAATTCTACACTGAATCCTCCAACGATATCCCATAGACGCACATGAATTAAGGATGGAGGCCAAGTTGTTCCCGAAAAATCATGAAATGGAAAAGTATTAAATTCCTTAATCAAATCGGCTTCTCTGAAATTCGAAGGGTCCGTTCCAAAATCATGAGGAGCAATAACACAATTATTTCCAGTTTCACGCGGCTCTATCATCACTGAAGAAAGAAAAAAATATGGGTGACCTAATGATTGGGCTTCCTTCAACAGTGGTTCATCCCAGTTTGGACAAACATACATGTCGTCATTCATATAAACAAGCAATTCCGTATCTGCTAAAGAGCGACAAGCATTAACGGCTTTGCAAATTCCAATATTCTCCTTAGAAAAAGTATAATCTATTTTTTGAGATTGTAAAAAAGCAATGGTATCATCTTTTCCTTCGTTAACATGAACAATGATTTGATGCGTATAAACCGAATTTTTCTGTATAGATTCTATGCATAATTGAAGTAGTGAGAGGTTATTCCATGAAGGAATAAGGATACTAAAAACAGATGATTTTCTATCGGAAATCTTATGGAAACTAATCTCATTCATTTGGAGCGATTCTTTTCAAATTTAGAATTAAAGATACTAAAATTCCGAATGCCAAAATAAAATATACTCATCACTTTGCCTTCTCCTTTACAATTTCCGAAAAAGATTTTCCACTAATTTTGCTTTCCACCCAAGAAGATAAATCTAACTATTCAAATGCTGATTTCTCCAATGAATCTTCTTGTAATGGTTTTAATTCATCCTTCAAATGCTGATAAATCTACACAACTAGAAGTTATCGGACAAGAAGCATTTTATTTCAAAACATTCGATCCTTCATTTATGGTAAATGAATATCGCACACGAATGAATGAGTGCGTTTTTGATATCGCTAAAGCTACAAGAATCATTCAGCATAGCGAGAAATTCACGTGGAAGCATACTGCGGTTAAATCTTGAGTTGGATTAACTTTATTATTCAAATAAGCGGCTAATTCTGCTTAATCTCATTTGAAAAGCGGTGAAGAGAATTGAGATTACGAAGTAAAGATTAACCACGAAGACATAAAGATATCACGAAGGGCACGAAGATAATCGTACCCTTTTTTTTATTCTATATTCAAAATTTCTTGATTTAAAATTCGTGAACTTTGCGTATTTCACTTAGTGTCTTCGTGGTTTAGCATTCAAACCGATTCCTTCTCCGCCTCATCCATCAACTTATCGGCTTCCTTCTCTCCAAAATATTTATCGATGGCGCCATGTCCTAAATAAATGACAGGTGTAAGTGCAAATGCAATTAGTAATTTGCATGTATACCCCGTAAGCGACATATTGATATAATCAGCAGTAGAAACTTTGCCAGTTAACCAAAATCCTATTCCTACCACAATGAAAGTATCTACCAATTGTGAAACAGCAGTAGAACCAGTGGCGCGTAACCAAATCATTTTTTTACCTGTTCGCT